>CAMGRE010000046.1 GCA_946061355.1 uncultured bacterium
ATCTCTGATCATAAGATTTAAGGAGCAGATCAGCAGACTGCTGTCTCCTTTGTTGTAAGAACAGGGTTTTTGTGGTATAAAATAAGGGATAAAAAGAAAGTAACCGGGAAGGTACTGAACGGTTACAAAATATGAGGAGATCAGAAAATGAAAAAGCATTTGGGAAAAGGGACAGTGCTCGCATTGTGTCTTGCATTTACAGCCTCCGTTCTGGGTGGCTGCGGGGATGATCAGGCGAAGCTGTCTGAACTGAAGACGGACAAGTATGTGACGTTGGGAGAATATAAGGGGCTGGAGGTTACGGTTCCGAAGACAGAGGTCACGGAGGAATATCAGGAAAATTATATCAATTACATCCTTTCCGGACGCACCGAGCAGAAAGAGGTGAACCGTCCCGTACAGCAGGGCGATACGGTGACGATCGATTATGAAGGAAAACTGGACGGCGTACCCTTTGAGGGAGGAACGGACACGGGATTCGACCTGACGATTGGTTCGCATACATTTATTGAAGGCTTTGAGGATGGATTGGTAGGCGTAAATGCGGGAGAGACGGTTGACCTGAATCTGACCTTCCCGGAGAATTACACACCGGAACTGGCAGGGAAGGATGTTGTGTTCACGGTGACGGTTCATAAGATCAAGGAGTCACAGACACCTGAGCTTACCGATGAATTCGTAAAAAGTCTGGATGTGGGATGCGATACGGTGGCGGAGTACCGTGTCTATGTAAAAGAATTGCTTGAGAAGGATGCCGAGCAGACCTGGCAGCAGAATGTGGAGCAGGCACTGATCGATGAACTGACGGCGAAATGCACCTTCAAAGAGCCGCCGAAAGGCATCGTGGATGAGTATTACAACAAGATCTATCAGAGAATGAATACGTATGCGGCCATGAGCCAGATGACACTGGAGGTCTTCCTGAATACGTACGGCGGCATGTCGCTTGAGACGTTTGAGGAGCAGGCGAGAGAGGATGCCGTGGAAGCCGCGAAGGAGTCCATCATGCTGCAGGCGATCGCGAATGCGGAGGGCATAACGGTCACTGAGGAAGATAAGCAGGCAGCGATTGCAAAGGATATCGAACAGGGCGGCTATGCCAGCGAGGAAGAGCTCAAGATGGATATGGGCGAGGACTATACGGACTATGCCATGGCGGATAAAGTTATGGAATTCCTCAGAGAGAATGCTGTGATACACGAAGAATAGAGAGAATTTGCGGAACCGGACGTTAAGCAGCGGATGAAATGCTGCCGAATATAAAAAATTAAGGGAGAAAAGATAATGGAACTGGTAAGTATCAGAGAACTGTATCATGAAAAGGAGAAATATGTCGGGAAGAAGATCACGGTGGGAGGATGGGTCCGCAGTATCCGTGATTCCAAGACCTTTGGGTTTATCGTGCTGAGTGACGGCTCATTCTTTGAGACGCTTCAGATCGTGTATGCGGACGCACTGCCGAATTTTGAGAAGATCAGCAAGCTGAATGTCGGAAGCGCACTGATCATCACGGGTACGCTTGTGGAGACGCCGCAGGCAAAGCAGCCGTTTGAGATCCAGGCAGAAGAGATCTGCATTGAGGGAGAGTCGACCGCGGATTATCCGCTGCAGAAGAAGCGACACAGCTTCGAGTATCTGCGCACGATTGCTCACTTAAGACCGAGAACGAATACCTTCCAGGCTGTTTTCAGGGTGCGTTCCCTGATCGCTTACGCCATCCACCAGTTTTTCCAGGAGAGAGATTTTGTCTATGTGCACACACCGCTCATTACCGGAAGTGACTGTGAGGGTGCGGGCGAGATGTTCCAGGTGACCACGATGGATCTCGATAACATTCCGCGCACAGAGGACGGCAAAGTCGATTACAGTCAGGACTTCTTCGGAAAGATGACGAACCTCACGGTGAGCGGGCAGCTGAACGTGGAAACCTTTGCGATGGCATTCCGCAATGTGTATACCTTCGGACCTACCTTCCGTGCGGAGAATTCCAATACGACCAGACATGCGGCTGAGTTCTGGATGATCGAGCCGGAGATCGCGTTTGCTGACTTGAAGGATGATATGGCGCTGGCAGAGAGCATGCTGAAATACGTCATCCGCTATGTGCTGGAGCATGCTCCTGAGGAGATGAACTTCTTCAATCAGTTTGTGGACAAGGGGCTGATCGAGCGGTTGAACCATGTGGTGAATTCCGATTTCGGCCACGTGACATATACGGAAGCGATTAAGATCCTTGAGAAGCATAATGATGAGTTTGAGTATAAAGTATTCTGGGGCTGCGATCTACAGACGGAGCATGAGCGTTACCTGACGGAGAAAGAATTCAAGCGTCCGGTATTCGTCACCGACTATCCGAAGGAGATCAAGGCATTCTACATGAAGATGAATGAGGATAACAAGACGGTTGCGGCGATGGATTGTCTGGTGCCCGGCATCGGAGAGATCATCGGCGGCAGCCAGAGAGAGGACGATCTTGAGAAGCTGACAAAGCGTATGGATGAGCTCGGACTGAACAAAGAGGATTATCAGTTCTATCTGGATCTGAGGAAATACGGAACGGCCAGACATGCGGGCTTCGGTCTCGGCTTCGAGAGATGTGTGATGTATCTGACCGGAATGGGCAATATCCGCGACGTGGTTCCTTTCCCCAGAACAGTGAGAAACTGCGAACTGTAAGAAAAGAGTTACAAATTGACAGGAGAGGTATGCATGTATAAAAAAACGCTCTGCGTTTTTATGGCTCTGGTCATCAGCCTGCTATGGGCGCTGCCTTCAGACGCTGCCACGATCGAGGAGCTGAAGAAGCAGATGGCGGAGACACAGGCACAACTGAATGCACTGAACGGAGAGGCCTCCGGTCTGGAAGGGCAGAAGGATGCGATTGATGAGGAGATCAGCGAGCTGGACGGCAACCTTATGGATCTGATGTCCAGCATCAGTCTGCTGGAGGAGGAAATCGAGCAGAAAAAAGAGGAGATCCGTCAGGCTGAGGAAGACCTGCAGGTCGCTGAAGAAGAGGAAGCCAGACAGTATGATGCCATGAAAAAGCGTATCAAGTTCATGTATGAGAAGGGCGATGTGACATATGCCCAGCTCTTATTCGAGGCGAGAAGCTTCGAGGACATGATGAACAAGGCGGATTACATAGAGAAGATTTATGAGTATGACCGTAAGATGCTGGATGAATATCAGGCGGCAGTAGAGCGTGTGAAGGAACTCAGGGAGGTCCTGGAGGGAGAAAAGCAAGACCTGGAGGAACAGGAAGAGGGACTGAAGGAAGAGAAGGCGGAACTGGAAGTGCTGCTGGATGAAAAGAAGGCGGAGTCCAAGAACTTTGATGTACAGATCGCGCAGATCAGACAGTCGGCTGCCCGGTATTCGGCGCTGATCAAGCAGCAGAATGCCCAGATCAAGCAGTTGGAGGCAGAGGAAGCGGCGAGAAGAGCCGCGGAGGAAGCGAAGAAAAAGCAATCCTCCACGACATCCGGGAAGTCGTCGGGTGTGGCTCCGGAAAATGCGATCCGGATGATCAACAGCGCAAACGGAAGTGCAAAGGGCAAGGAGATCGCAGCCTACGCCTGCAAATTTATCGGGAATCCTTATGTGCCGGGCGGCACCAGCCTCACGAACGGCGCCGACTGTTCCGGCTTTACACAGGCGGTATACCGGGATTTCGGTATCTCGATCCCGAGAAACTCCACGTCGCAGAGAAGCTGTGGAACGGGAGTGTCGTATGCGGATGCCCAGCCGGGAGATCTGATCTGCTATTCCGGTCATGTAGGCATGTATATCGGGAACGGCTATATCGTCCATGCCAGCACGCAGAAGACGGGAATCAAGATCACGCCGGCAACCTACAGAGAGATTCTGGCTGTGAGAAGAGTTTTATAGGAGAAGACATGAGATGGAGTGAACTGCTCTGTGACGACAGGATACGGAGCTATCGGACGAAAAGTAAAAATGATCTCCGGACGGAGTTTGAGAAGGATTATCACCGTATTATTCAGAGCGCTTCCTTTCGGAGACTTCAGGATAAAACGCAGGTTTTTCCTCTGGATCAGAGTGACTTTATCCGCACGAGACTGACGCACTCTCTGGAGGTGTCCTCTTACGGTAAATCACTGGGACAGAATATTGCCCGTAAGATCATAGAGGAGATCCGGGATCCGGAGTTTGAACCATCCTATGCCATGGACATCTGTGATATCCTTCAGTGCGCGGGATTGCTGCATGATATCGGCAATCCGCCTTTCGGACATTTCGGGGAGACAGTGATCAGGGACTGGTTCCGGAAGAACCTGCCGGAACTTATGTATGAGTCGGAACAGGGAGTGAAGCCGGTCACAGAGCTGTTGAACGAACAGATGATACAGGACTTTTATCATTTTGAGGGCAATACACAGGCACTCAGAGTGGTCACAAAGCTCCATTATCTCGTGGACGAGCATGGCATGAACCTGACGAAGGCACTGCTCGGAACAATCATAAAATATCCGGTCTCATCCCTTGAGATCGATAAAAACAGCGGCAATATCCAGACGAAAAAGATGGGGTACTATTATGCTGACCGGGAGATATTCGATGATATCCAGGAGTCTCTCGGAACGCATGGCAACCGTCATCCCCTCGCGTATGTGCTGGAGGCGGCGGATGATATCGCGTATTTGACAGCGGATATCGAGGATGCCTTTAAGAAGGGCTGCATCTCATTTACGGATCTGGTGCGTGAACTGAAGATCGCGGGAGAAAATCTGCCTGAAGACGACGATTATCATGCACTTTTACAGAGGCTGATTGACAAATATGACAAAGGTGTCGCAAAAGGGGAGGCGCAGCCGGAGGCTTACGCCGTGCAGAACTGGATCGTACAGGTCCAGGGCAGACTGATTGCAGGAGCGACACAGGGCTTCACAGAGCATTACCGTGAGATTATGGACGGCACGTACACAAAAGAACTAATCGACGGCACATCGGCGCAGCATGTTGCCAAGACGCTCGGAGACATTGCATACCGCTATGCGTTTGTGTCAAAGCCGATTCTGAAACTGGAGATCGCAGCGGATCAGATCCTCAATTTCCTGCTGGATCAATTTGTGCCGGCGGTTCTGTATTACAGGACGCCGCGTGAGACGGAAGCTCTGCGGGCGGCGGGGAAAAAGCCTGCCTGCTGTCAGACAGCGGTTCAGGAGAAGCTGACCGCTCTCATTTCCGAGAATTATAAGATTATTTATGAGAAGTACAGTAAGGGAAAGAGCGAGGGAGAGAAGCTGTATTTAAGACTTCTGCTCGTCACCGATACAATTTGCGGCATGACCGACAGCTATGCAAAGAGACTGTATCAGGAACTGAACGGATTGGTGTGAGATAAGAGGGACTGCTGAAAATACAGCAGTTCCTTTTTTGACGGGATAAATCTTTTATATCATACAAAGCAGCGGAATGCATTCGAAAAGTGTCCTAGTGTCTGTTATTTTTGAGAAAGATGATGAAGCAGGGCGGCGAGGACTGTTTGAGCGGCAGTCGGTTTTCAAATCTTTGTATTCCCGGAACCTTCGCGGGGATTTCCTAATTGTTTCCGGGCGGACCGCTTATTATGCCGCTTCTGCGGTAACTCGCTTCGCTCAGACAGTCCTCGAAGCGGCAGCATATCCGCCCGTTAAAACAATAAGGAAATCCGCCGCTTGATCCCGATGTCATACAAAGAATTGAAAACCGGCTGCTGTGAGTTCCGCAGACGCCCTGCAATCGAACATCATCTTTCCGAAAATATTACAGACACTTGACACTTTGAGAGTATTCTGCTGCTTTTGTATGATATTAAGATTAACCTTAAAAAAGCATTGTCGTATTTTCAGCAGTTCCTTTATTTTAATAAGAAGTGCAGCGAGCCGGGAGTGATGCCCATGCTGGCTTCCTGCATGGTGGAGAAAGCCTTGAGCAGATCCACGATCTCGGCGCGGGAGGCGGGCAGAAGGTTGTTGCCCAGAATGATCGTGAGCTCCGTGAGGATGATCTGTGCAGTCTCCTCCGGATAATCACAGTGCATACTTCCTTCTGCAATCCCCTGACGGATGATGTCCGTGAGGATGGGCTTCAGCCTGGAAATGATAACGCGGGCAAACTTCTGGTGGATCAATGCATCTTCCTGCTGCTCATGCAGACTGCAGTATGCCTCCTGTTTGTGCAGCTCTATCGTGGAATCCATGCAGGCGCGGTGGATGATCTCCATCTTTTGAATCGCGTCGATCTGCGAGGTCTGAACGAGCCGCTGCCCTTCATCCAGCACTCGGGAGTATGCCCGCTCGATGATCGCATCCAGGATATCGTTCTTGGAGGCAAAATAGTAATAGATGCTTCCTTTCCCGATACCGGCTTTTTTGGCAATATCACTGACGGAAATGTTCTGCGAGGAGTCGTTTGTCAAAAGCTCCTGCATGGCATTCATGATCCGTTCTCTTTTTCCGATCTGATTTTCTGTTTCCGATTTTTTCCTTTTGCGATTCATATTCTGCCCCAATCTGTGATAAGAGTATAGCCCTAAAGTAATCAGAGTATAGCACAACAGCGGCGTATTTTCCATACTTGACCACCGGTCGAAACGATGATATGGTAAAAGGCGAAAAATGCGACAGTTTTTACCTTTTACCGCGCGAATGCGCATCGGCCGGAGAACACGGCAATCAAATGGAGGGCAATATCATGATCACAAGAGAGAACACGAGAACGGTTTACGATCTGGTGGAGAATGCCGGAAAAGAGCATGGCAGTCATATTTTCCTGCGATATGAGGAAAATGACGTCATCTATGAGGTGAGTTTCCGCAAATTTGCAGCGGAGTGTAAGGCGATTGGCGCCTGGCTGAAGGAGCAGGACGAGATTGCAGGGCACAAAGTCAGAGTGGGATTGTTCGGAACGAGCAGCCATCAGTACATGGTGACCATGGCGGGAGTCATGGCGGCGGGCAATGTGGTTGTGCCGCTCGATATTTCACTGGATGTGGAGAAACTGGCAGACTGTCTGAACCGTGCGGACGTCGATATCCTGTTTTATGACTGGGAGCATAACCCACTCGTGCAGGGCGTGATTGATAAATGCCCTCGCGTGATCCGTTACATCTCCCTGCAGCATCGCAAAAAGCCGATCTGTACCGATTCCATTCTGGAGGAATATGAGGGAAAGAGCGTTCCGACGACGGCAGTGCCGCAGGAGTGCGCCATGGTGCTCTTTACATCGGGAACGACGGGAAGAGGCAAAGGCGTTATGCTCTCTCAGACGAACCTGATTGACAACGTATTTTGCACGACGGATCAGGGACACCCGGAGAATGAGGTGTATCTGGGAATCCTGCCGATTCATCATATCTTCTGTATCAATGGGGATGTGCTTATCATGTTGCGATACGGCAGCACTCTGTGCCTGAACGGGGAACTCAAAAATCTGGCGGCGCATCTGAAACTCTTTGAGCCCAGCGTGTTCCGTTCTGTGCCCATGATCGCAAAGACGTTATATAACAAAGTCGCAATTCTGGCAAAGCAGGATCCGGATCGCGACATCGAGGATATCAAGCATGAAGTATTCGGAAGAAGATTGTATAAGATTGTGTGCGGCGGCGGTTATCTGACGCCGGAGCTTGCCGCAAATTATCGCAAGATCGGTATCATGATCGCGCAGGGATACGGCATGTCCGAATGTTCACCCAAGATTTCCGCGCCCGACTGGGACCGCCCGGACATGATAGCATCTGTAGGAAAAATCGTGGACGGCTGTCAGGTACGTATTGTGGACGGCGAGATTCAGGTCAAGAGTCCGTCCGTTATGATGGGATATTACAAGGAGCCGGAACTGACGGCTGAGGCGATCACGGAGGACGGATGGCTCAAGACCGGTGATTTGGGATATGTGGACGAGGAGAATTTCCTGTATCTGACAGGACGGAAAAAGAATCTGATTATCTTAAGCAACGGTGAGAATGTGGCACCGGAGCAGATTGAGAATATGTTTACGGACGACAATATCGTCGAGGAGATCCTTGTATTCGGCGAGGATGACATGGTGACGGCTGAGATTTATCCGAATTTCAAATATGCGGAGGCAGCAGGTATTCGGGATATCGAAGGCACTGTGGGAGAGATCATCAAGCAACATAACGCTGACCTTCCGACCTTCAAGCAGATCATGCGCTGGAGGCTCAGAGACATTCCTTTTGAAAAGACATCCTCCAAGAAGATCATCCGGAGCCAGTATTTCAATAAGAAGCAGGATGAAAAGAAGAAACGTGAGGCAGTTCGCGGACCGGAGAATGATTTGCAGAAGCAGATCTGCAGTCTGATCGCCCAGATCCTGGGAGAGAGTCCTTTCGGTATCGATAGCAATCTGTTTGAGTGTGGCATGGACTCCATGGGAAGTGTGATGCTCCTCACAGAAATGTATGAAAAACTCGGTCTTTCCATGACGATGGGTGAACTGCTGGACCATCCCACAGTACTGAAGTTGGAGGCGCTTTATCTGGAAAGAAAAGGCGCAGAGCAGGTCAATTACGAGAAGCGCAAGGTTTATCCGCTGACGAATCTGCAGCTCTATTTTGCTTATGTCATGCGCGGCAACACGACCGCCAACCTGCCGTTTTTCCTAAAACTCGATGACAGTGTGGATCTTGTACGTCTGCAGAGCGCGGTCAAAGATGTGTTTGAGGTGCATCCGGAGTTGAAAGCCGTGATCCAGATGGGTGAGAAGGGTTATGAGATCCTGCGTGATGATGAGAAAGAGGTGGACATTCCCATCATTGACGTGGAGGATGCACAGTGGGAGCAGGTAAAAGAAGGACTGTTGTACCCTTACCTGTATCAGCAGGGCGAGAAACTGTATCATATCGGGATTTACCGGACACCGTCGGCGAATTATCTGTTCTTTGATATCGCACACATCATGGGCGACGGTCTCAGTATGAATATTCTGTTTGATGACCTCAATCGCTTGTATGCAGGCGAGAAACTTCCGCGTGAAACCTATACTTTCTATGAATATATCCTTGACGAGAAAGCGAGAGATGAAAGAGGCGTTCGTGCGGAGAATGTCAAGTATTATGAGAAGTTAATGGAAGGTCTCAAGGTGCGCCGCAGTATTCTCACCAGGCCGGTGAGTTATGATCTGGACAAGGGTGAGGACGCATCATTAAAGGGCAGGATGGACACCCTCAACAGAAAAGAGATCCAGTCGTTTGCGAAGAATTTGAGTGTTTCCGAAAATGTTATGTTCCTCACGGCTTACAACTATTGTATTAGTATTTTCAGTGATCTGAAGGACACGATCAGCAGCAGTATCCACGGCGGAAGAACGGACAGCCGCTGGAACAGACTGACGGGACCGCTGTTCCTCACATACTTTTTCCGGTATACGAATGTGTCGCATGAAACCGTTGAACAACTCCTGAAGAAGTCGGGACATCAGGTGATGGAGACGATGCGCTGCAATATCTCCAATCTCCACGCGGATGAGATGTTCTTCCAGTATCAGGGCGATATTCTCAACATTGATACGATCGGAGGCGCGCCGGCGCAGAGACAGAAGGTTCAGCTGGATGCACTGCCTTTCCATCTGCAGGTATTCACGGATGAAAAGGGATATTATTACGAACTGCGCTACTGGAAGAACCGTTTTGATGAAAGTCAGTTAAAGATCTTTATGACCTGTATGGAGGCAGTCATCTATGCGATGCTCGAGGAGCCTTCCGTGCGCAGACTCAAGAAACATCTGCCTGAGAGCGTGTTCCCGAAGCACTTCTATATCAAGGCAGGAAAAGTGAATGCGGCAGCAGGCTATGAGCTGATCCCCGATGTCTCCGCCGGGAAGCCCATCAAAGTGTACGTGCTGGATGAGTATTTCCTCAAGAAGCCTTATGGCGGCTGGGGAAGCCTTTATGTGATGGATTATCCTACGAAGGATTACGTGGACACGATCCACAATCCTTACGGAACCGGAACGCTGTATCAGACGGGGCTCACCGCCCGTATCCTGCCGGACGGCACGGTGGATCTGCTGGAGACAGGCGGACGCATGGTTCTGCAGGAGGCACTGGCAGGCCGCAGATACCTCGACCTCTATCAGCTAGAAACGACACTGGTGTCATGTGATGGCGTCGAAAGCGCTGAGGCGTACCTCAGATACGGTGAGGGGAATAAGATCGTGCTGGCCGCGGATATTTGGCCGGAGGGTGTTTCAGAGGACAGTGTTCAGGCTGACGGGGCGAAGGATGGTGTTCGGGACACCGCGCAGATTGACCCGGAAGCGCTGAAACAGTATGTCGAAGAGAAGTGCGGCAAGGAGTACTTGCCTGAGATATTGAATGTCATATAAAGTTCTATCTTTCAATGTATAAGTAAAATCCCCCAAGCATATGATGTAAAAAATATGTTATGGGGGATTTCCTTTGAAGGATTATATTGAGGAGAGGGCAGTGGGGATTGCCAGCTATATTATCGAGAACAATGCGACTGTGAGGCAGACGGCGAAGCAGTTCGGAATCAGTAAAAGTACGGTACATAAGGACGTGACCGAGCGGCTCCTGCAGATCAATCCGGCGCTCGCGGCGGAGGCCAGAAAGATACTGGATATCAATAAATCCGAGCGGCACATCCGGGGCGGAATGGCGACAAAGGAAAAGTATGCGCACCAGCATGCGTGAGCGCGTTCGGAAAGTTTCTGAAAAAGAAGATTGTAAAACCTTCCGGGTTATCTTATAATCTTTTTTAAGTGAGACATGCGCGGTCAGTTCGCAAAAAATTAGGCGCATGAAAAGACATAGGAGGACGGCATGGAGAGAGAGACAGTCATTGTCATTGATTTCGGAGGACAGTACAACCAGCTTGTGGCCCGCCGCGTGCGTGAGTGCAACGTGTACTGCGAGATCTATTCATACAAAACGGGTCTGGAGCAGATCAAAGCCATGAACCCGAAGGGAATCATCCTGACAGGCGGCCCGAACAGCTGTTATGAGGAGAATTCCCCCACTTATCAGCGGGAATTGTTTGAACTGGGCATTCCGGTACTGGGACTGTGCTACGGCGCACAGCTGATGATGCATGTGCTGGGCGGAAAGGTCATCACCCCGGAGGTCGGAGAGTACGGCAAGACGGCGGTTACGCTGGATACATCGTCCGTTCTTTTTGAGGGACTGCCGGAGAAGGAAATCTGCTGGATGAGCCATTTTGACCGTATCTCTGAACTGGCTCCGGGCTTTTCTACCGTTGCCCACACTGCGGACTGCCCGATCGCAGCGGCAGAGGATGCGGGCAAGAAACTGTATGCGATCCAGTTCCATCCGGAGGTGCTCCACACCGAGCACGGAAAAGAGATGCTCTATAACTTTGTGCGCAATGTGTGCGGCTGCAGCGGAACCTGGCGGATGGATTCCTTTGTGGAAAACTCCATCGCGGCGATTCGGGAAAAAGTCGGAGACGGCAAGGTGTTGTGCGCACTGTCCGGCGGCGTGGATTCGTCGGTAGCAGCGGTGCTTCTGTCAAAGGCAGTCGGCAGCCAGCTTACCTGCGTTTTTGTCGATCACGGTCTCCTCAGGAAAAATGAGGGCGATGAGGTCGAAGCTGTTTTTGGTGAAAAAGGAGCATATGATCTGAACTTTATCCGCGTGAATGCGCAGGAGCGCTTCTATTCCAAGCTGGCGGGTGTCACCGAACCCGAGCGCAAGCGCAAGATCATCGGAGAAGAATTTATCCGTGTATTTGAGGAAGAGGCAAAGAAAATCGGTGCGGTGGATTTCCTCGTGCAGGGAACCATCTATCCCGATGTGGTGGAGAGCGGCCTCGGCGGAGAATCCGCAGTGATTAAATCCCATCACAATGTCGGAGGACTTCCCGATTATGTTGACTTTAAAGAAATCATCGAGCCACTCCGTGACCTGTTTAAAGATGAGGTCAGGAAAGCAGGCCTGGAGCTCGGCCTTCCGGAACACCTGGTATTCCGCCAGCCGTTCCCCGGCCCCGGTCTCGGCATCCGTATCATCGGCGAGGTCACGGCGGAAAAAGTCCGCATCGTTCAGGACGCCGATGCGATCTACCGCGAGGAGATCGTTGCCGCAGGACTGGACAAGACCATCGGACAGTACTTCGCAGCGCTTACCAACATGCGCTCCGTCGGTGTCATGGGCGATGAGCGTACCTACGACTACGCCGTAGCCCTGCGCGCAGTCAACACCGTTGACTTCATGACCGCCGAGGCAGCCCAGATCCCGTTCGACGTCCTCCAGAAAGTCATGAGCAGAGTCATCAACGAGGTCAAAGGGGTTAACAGAGTATTCTATGATTTGACGAGTAAGCCTCCGGGGACGATAGAGTTTGAATAGCGGGAATATGCTCGCAAAGCTTGAATTTACGGGCTTTGTGGGCTTTTTCTTTTTTCGTTGGGGACGGAATGGGGATGTTTCCGTTACGCTTTTTTGAAACTCTCTATCTGGGGACGGCAAAAGCCAATTTTTATTATTCAATAATGCCAGTTCGGTATTTGTATGTATTTATGCTGATTCCCTGAGTCATCGTTGTACGCATCATATATGAGTGATGTTTTGGATTTAATAAGGCTACAAAGAGAGATAGCAATCAATCCTCTGAGTTAATATAAATCAAGATAATAGGCTGAAGTTGTGTGTGCTTCAGCCTATTATTATGCCCATCAGTAAATAAAAATTCTTTGAGATAATTTATGCATTGGGAAGTCTTGAAGGTAATTATCCAATTGAGAGCATTTTTACCATCATGAGAACGGATTTAGCTTAAGTAATCTTGGACGGTTTATGCTAGATACACAGACTGGCAGGGGAAAGTGAAGATACTTCACAAAAGAGGTTTCGAGACAAAGAGAGAAGCCTTGGAATATGAGAGGGAATATCTCTTAAAGAAAGTAAAGGATGTAAATATGGGATTTAGCCAGTTTGTGGAGAGCTATTTGGAGGATTTAAAGCCAAGGCTTAAATACAACACCTATCTGACCAAGGAACATATTATTAGAACGAAAATATTACCGTGTTTTGAAGAAAAATCACTGGCAGATATTTGTACATCGGATATTATGCAGTGGCAGAATGAAATACTGCAAATGCGTGATGATGACGGAAAGGGATATTCCCCACTTATTTAAAGACAATTTCTGCGCAGATGAGCGCCATCTTCAATCATGCTACCAGATATTATGATTTGAAAGACAAGCATGTCTCTTAATGTTGTATATTTTTGAGTTGCAGTAGCTTTTGAGAAGTCAAATAGTCATATTTAATTTATTTATTGTGAACTTCCTGAGTGATTTCTCACTCAAAGCAGATCTGACCTGAACAATGGTC
>CAMGRE010000047.1 GCA_946061355.1 uncultured bacterium
TAAGGAGCGCGAGGAGCGCTTCGAACGCATGGACGCCTGTCAGCAGAACGGAATCAATGCCAAGGAAGAACTTCAGAAGGACATGTTCCGGATGAGGGATGAGGAGAGTCGGGAAGCGCGGGAAGCCCGGGTACTCGGTGTCAACATGAACGACAATCAGATGAACATGGAGCAGCGTTATCAGCGTTATGAGGAGCTGCTGGGAGAATTTAGGGAGATTCCGGAGGATGCACTGCAGCTTCCCAAGAAAGAAGATGCATTGGTGGAGCACTTTAGAAAGTACGGAGAGGTGTTGCAGCGGGGGGCGGCGCTCGGTCAGCTCCTTAAGGATATGCACCGGGATGACTTTCCGCTCACGGAGATAGAAGAGGCACAGCTGCGTACCGTGAGTATTCTGGCACAGGATACCTGGTCAATGCTGCAAAGCAGAATGGAATGTATGTCGAATGTCTTTCACGGGATTCTGTCCGAAAAGGAGCAGAAACAGTTGAAAGCTGCCATCAAAAAGGCGGACAGCGACGAAAAACTCCCCGAGAAGTGGAAGCAGCTTGCACAGAGCAATCCGGAGTTTGCGAAATATCTGGAGTCGATGAAGGAAGTCGTTAAGCAGGAAAACGGTGAGAATGCGAAACTCAAACTGGAACAGCGCATCCGGGTAGCGAGGTCACAGGCAGCCATGGCGGTGATGGAGGAGCCGCTCGTCACACGCAGGCTTACTGCGAAGGAACGTATACAGATTGTACAGCCGAGGCTTGCAGAGCATGAGGAGGCCGGGAAGTTCGTTGGTAATGTGAATAAGTTAATTACGGGAAATGTCGAAAAGGATTGTGAGAAGTGGGCAGAGGAAGAGGCGGAGGCGAGGCGAAAGAAGGCTCGGGAGAGCGGCGCATCTGAGGAAGAAATCGCCCGGATTGAGGTAAGGCAGGTTGACCGGCACGTTTATATTATGCTGGACAATTCCGGAAATGAGGAAGCAGAACGGAAGAATAAGGCGCGTCTGACTGCCTACTACAGTGAAAGTCAGGAAGAGAGATATAAGGAATATGCAGAGCTGATCGAAGAGTTTAAAGCGTTCCCGGATGAGGCGCTTGTTCTTCCCAGGAAACCGAAAGAAATCCTGCAGTTTGCAAACAAGTATTACCGTATGCTGAAGCTTGCGGTGGAAGCACACAATATAATGGATGAGATGAAAAAGGACGGTTACGTGCTGGAGGATGAGAAGGATACGAAGCTGCGCGGAAGGATTGGTGCGTTTATGAACGTATCCACTATGCTGTCTACGCATCTGAAGATCATGGCAACCTACAGCTACTGTATGGAGCCGGAGACGGAGGCTTTGCGAAGGAAGATTCTGAGACTGGATAAGGATGATGCATTTACGAGAAAGAAGGGCAGCAGTATAGATTTTAATATCTATGTATCGAATCTGGAGCTGCTCTACAGGGAGGAACTGAAGGCAGAGAAGAGTGTGGCGCACTGTGTTTATGAGCTGGAACCGTCAGCGGAAGAGACCGATATGAATAAGACGGAGGAAGAACGCAAGACAGCAGCAGAGAAGCGGAAAGCTGCTGAGAAGAAGGTTGTGGAGCAGAGGGTTGCCGATAATGTAGAGAAAATCAGACAGACAAAGCTTGACAACCAGATGAGGGCGGCCGGCTATAAACCGAACTGCAGATGGGTGGGCAACGGAAGCTTTGCCCATGGAAGCAAGGAAGTCAGTCGGCTGGATATCAGAAACGGCAAAGCAGTTCGCGTCACATCCAGGAAATTCAATCCGGCGTTCAAATTCCTGGGTCTGAAAGAATTAACGCAGGAACAGCTTACCGCTCGCCTGGAGCAGCAGAGTGCTTACGAAAATGTGTGTGTAAAGGCGGAAGAGCTGATGTTCGGGCAGTTTATGCAGGACAGGCACATCGATGAACTGATGGAAAAATCCGGAGATAAGGTGGAGAACATGCCGGCGACCGTACAGATGATCCGGGCAATGATGCGGGGAGAGGAATCGGAGGAAGTCAGGGAGAAAATGGCCGGAGTGACCAAGGAGCTCGCTGATGTGAAGACGGCGAACCGCAATAACGTATATGACGGTATGCTGGATAAGATAGAGACTAAGATCAAAGTTTTGGAAATTGACAAGCTCAACGGCGAGTTAAAGTACGGAAAGGATGAGGAGATCCTGGAGACCTACTCCAAGTACAAGGACGTGTTCGCCATCGGAAGCAATCTGGAGAACTGGCTTGCGGAGATTACTGGGAACGGCTATGAGATCGAGCTGGATCGTCTCGAGAAGCTGAAAGCAATGGGCAGGCTGCTCGCACTGTACAACGATTATATCGGTGGCAGGGTCAGCGAACTCTCGAGCACGCTGTTTGGTCTGATCACAGAGGAAGAGACGGCGCAGGCCTGTGTGGACAACACATTCTTAACGAGACCGGAGACGATCAGGGCGATGGAGCAGGCTCCTTACAAAGGAAATTTGGATGATGTGCCTGCATTCGTGGACGGCGCTTACCGCCGTATAAACGCGAAGAAGCTGCTTAAAGACAATCCGCAGGCAGATTACGATGCGTGTCTTGAACAGGTTCGGGCGGAGAAACAGAAAGAGAAGCAGAAAGAGAAGCAGGAAGAGAAGCAAGACCAGCAGGAAGAGAAGAAAGAGCAGCAGGAAAATAGGACAGGAGAGAACACATGATACAGGTAACGAAGATCGGACCGCAGAATCAGCAATGGTTTGAGGAATTTCTGATGACGCCGGAAAGTACAGAGGACATGATACGTCTCGGCGTCATCGAGGATGATACCGCATGCGGTGCAGCTGCCTTCCGGATTGGGAGAAGCAGCGCGGAGCTTATGAGCCTCTATGTGGCGTCGGAGTTTCGGCGCAGAGGGGCGGCACAGAGCATGCTGGATACCTTCCTGGAATTTGGCGGAAAGCTTGGGCTGACAAGCCTTATGACCGTTTATATGAGGGACAATGCAGAGATGGGAGCATTTCTTGCCAAGAACGGGTTCCTGCAGCTGGACAGTTCGGAATCCTATTTTTTCCTGGCAGGGGACGCGCTGCAGTCCGGGAAACTCACGGAGATCGTGTCGGGCAACATTCCGGGGAACTGCGTACCGGTGGACAAACTGCCGCCAACGCGTCAGCGGGCGCTGGAGCGCTTTGTACGCAAAGGCGGATTCGTGCTCAGGGGAGCGATCGGAGAGAACTGTACCGGAGAGATGAGCTTTGCAGTGGTAGATGCCGGGGCGCTTCCTGTGGCATGTATGCTCTGTACGGATATGAGAGACACGATCACAATAGATGTGCTACTCAGCAAAGGAAATTCCCGGATCGCGATTCTGAAGCTGTTTGAGGCATTGTACCGGAAACTGGAGGCGGATAACAGGCAGATGACAGAGATCCGATGCCTTGCCGTCAATGAGAAGGTGGGGCCGTTGCTGAGGCTTTTGTTCGGCGATAAAGTACAGATGGCGGGAAGTACTGTCTGTGCGGTAAAGACTTTGGAGGAAAGGTAGAGGCGTTGAGATGAAGATAACCAGAATCGGCGAAAAGAACTGCCAATTTTTTGATAAGCTATTGTTGCAGGCAGCGGAAACGAAAGACAGAAATGTGATCAAACTGGGAGTCGTGGATGATGATACTGCCTGTGGCGCTGCCGCGTTCAGGATCGGGGAATATGAGGCGGAACTGCTCAGTCTCTATGTGGCACCGGAGTATAGACGCAGAGGTGCGGCACAGAAACTGATGGATACCTTTGAGGAACTGGCGGATGATACCGGACTGCAGGCGATTATGGCAGTATGGCTCAGGGAGATGGGCGGACTTGCTGAGTTCCTTCAGAAGAACGGATTCCTTTTGCTGGACGGATCACCGGCGTTTTCCTTCCGGGTAGGGGATGCGCTCAAATCAGAGAAACTGAAGAAATATCTGAGCGGCATTTCGGGCGGCAGCTGCGTCCCCGTGTCGCAGCTTTCACCGACCAGACAGAAGGCGTTGGAAGCGTTTGTGAAGAACGGCGGTTTCGAGGTATACGGTCCGATCCTGACACAGTGCAGCGGTGATGTGAGTTTCGTGGCGCTGAACCAGAGGGAAATGCCTGTGGCATGCATGCTCTGTACGGATATGGGAGATACGATCACGGTGGATATTCTGCTCAGTGATGCGGAGTCCCACAAGGCGATCCTCAGGCTGTTCGGTAAGCTGCATGAGAAGATGGTTGCTGACGGCAGGGAGGATACGGAGATCTGCTGCCTTGCAATCAATCCGCAGATTCCGCCGATGCTTGAGATCCTGTTGGGTGAGTGCGTACACCCGACAGGGAATACCGTTTGTGCAGTGAGAGCGTTGACAGAGGAGTAAGTTTTTGTGTCCCTTTTGTGACCTTTATCGTATATAATAATGAGTGGATAAAACAGCTGACACAGAAAACTATACTATTTACAGGAGGTACACAATTATGTGGACAAGAGCAGATCTGAAGCAAAAAGGCAAGGCAGCAGTAAAGAGAAACTATTGGAAGTGTGTGTTGATGGCGTTTATTTATATCGTTCTGGTCGGAGGTGGTGCGAAGATTACAACGTCCGGAAATGATGCGCTTTCCACGGAGTCGCTCAGTAATAGTCTGAATAGCGCGGCATCGCAGGCGGGAGTTTCCGTAGGATTGCTCCTGGGCATTCTGGCAGGAATCATGGGAATTTCCCTGCTGATCTCATTTGTGTGGTATCTGTTCCTCACGATCCCGGTATCGGTGGGCATCAATCGTTTCTTTCTCGTGAACACGGAGAGTGACGCGGAAATCGGAGAACTGGGCTATGGGTATATGAAAGGTCGTCTGTTCAAGGTGATCGGAGCAAATATCCTCGTGAATATCTTTGTTACGTTATGGTCACTTTTGCTGGTAATCCCCGGGATTGTCAAAATTTATCAGTACCGCATGGTGAACTATATTCTGGCAGATAATCCCGAGCTTGGTGTGATGGATTGTTTACGCCGCAGCAAAGAGATGACCAAGGGACATAAGTGGAACATGTTTGTGCTGGATCTGTCCTTCCTCGGGTGGCAGCTGTTATCCTGCATCACATGCGGAATCCTTGGTGTATTCTATGTAAATCCTTATGTGCAGGCGACGAATGCAGAACTGTATGTTGCACTGAAAGAGAATGTATAATGTATGAAAAAGAAGTTATTGATGATATGGATGATAGTTGCCGCAGCCGGTTTGTCCGGCTGCGGTTCCGCAAATGAGCCGGATGCGCAGACGCAGGAAGCAGCGCAGGAAACTGTGACTGCCGGAGAACAGACAGAGAGCACAGGCGGGACGGACGAGGCGGATGAGTATGCGGATTTCTATATTGCGGATCCGGATGTAAGTCTGGAAGAGTTGTATGCTGCCAATGATCTGCGTAAGCTTGCGAAGGATCACCAGAGTCTGTCCTACACGTTGGAAAGCTATGACGCGCAGGAACATCTGGAATCAACGGTCAAGGGGCAGTTTACA
This sequence comes from uncultured bacterium, assembly GCA_946061355.1. Classification (GTDB taxonomy): domain Bacteria; phylum Bacillota; class Clostridia; order Lachnospirales; family Lachnospiraceae; genus VSOB01. Next base: position 5,502 of record CAMGRE010000047.1, read on the forward strand.
TTCCGGGACGGCAGGCTCCTGTTTGACAGTGAGATGACGGGTCTGGAAGAGAGCCTTTCCTATATCACCTGTGATGAGCTCGATGGAGTGACGGGAGCGGAGTACAGCTATTATCCCCCTGACAGTGACAGTTCCTGTTATCTGACGATCTATCCTGCAGATGAATATGCGGATATCATGGCAGGACGATGGATGTCAAATGAGAAAGGCCTGGAGAGGAAAGAGGAATTGTTCGACACCTCGACGCAGGACGGAGCGATTCTGCTGCAGTCGCGCACGACCTTTACCGACATCGCGGAATACTATGAGACGCTCTATTATGTGCAGCCGGAGACAAACCTGCTTCTTTATAAGGAGGATGTGTGGTATACTTCAGAAGGAGAGAAGTTGTCAGTGGATCGTTACAGCCCCGTGTATGATGAGCCGTATGAAGATGAGAATACGGCGATGAAGATGGTGACGGACGGAGATGATCTGTGCCATCTGACCGTTGTCCTGAAGGCAGGGGAGCAGGAGGAAAAGGTCAGCGAGTATGATGTGCGCAAGGGAACGATGATCTTCTTTGAGAGCCGGAAACCGTATACGGTATCCAGTTCCGGGGATATGATCGTTGAGATCTCGGAGATCAGCACAAATGAGGATGAAGTTACGATCCGGGCAACGCTTGAGGACGAAGCACCTGATGAGGAATGATCAGGTGTACATATCACATACATATGGGGGATCGAAATGCGAAGGTATGATGAGGATTACCGGTACTTTGTATCAAGGCTGAACAGTGCATACGACAAGAGAGAGAGCAGGAAAGCGTCCGGTCCGGCGCTTTCTGACAGGATCAGCAGAAGTACGCACAAGTTTATCGAGGATATGTCGGGCAGCGACATGCAGAAGGTGGGTGCGAAGGTTCGTTCGCGTGTGGCCGATATCTCTTTCCTGACAAAGGAAGAGAAGGAACTGCTTGGCGAGATACGCAAAGGAAAGCAATTGAATTACCGGCAGGCGATATGCCGTATGACCGGCGAGATCCGGACGGACAAGATCATGCACGCGTATAATCAGCTCTGGAACAGCGAATCGGTATTCCGCACAGTCTATCTCTACAAAGGGATGGAAACCCCTGTCAGAGTGGTCAGCGAAGCGGAGGATGTGGTTTTTCCGATCCATGACCTGCGGGGCCTAAGTCGTGATATGCAGAATCTGTCGATCAAGAATGCACTTGCCGCGGAAGCGCGCCGTCAGTTCAATATCGAGACGGATCCTGTCCTGCGGATACAGGGGTATCTGACAGGACAGAAGGAACTGATTGCGGTTCTTTCCTATTATCCGCACATATCGTTCCCGATAGGGTTAAAGGGGATTCTTTATAAAATATTTTCAGATCTGAAGCAGGAAAGCGGGAATGTTTCCAAATTTGACGAAGCGACCATTCAGCAGATGAATGAGGAGTTGCGTGCACAGAGCATTGCTTACTGGAAGAAAATTCTGCTGCCGTTTGGCAAGCGTATGCTGACGCCGGGTGAACAGCGCTTGATGCAGAATGAGGGCAGACCCGAAGAGAAAACATTCCTACATAAAGAACTCCCGGAGAAGCTGGTGGAAAGTCTGAACGGATACTGTGAGCAGAATCAGGTTTCTCCTAAGTCATTGTTTCTGCTGGCATGGGGCAAGCTGTTCGGAAAATACAATGATGAGAAAGATCCGCTCCTGCTCGTGGCAAAGAGCGGCGGCCAGATGAATCTGTTTCCTGTCAGGGTGACCGGGAAATATGCGGATGCCGCCAATCTGAGTGATGTGGAACGCCAGCTTGCGGAGGCTGTCAATTACAACAGCTGCACGAATGAAGAACTGGAGGAAGCAACCGGAATTTCTTTTCCGGAATATTTCGGAATGGCACATCATTTTATGGAATTCCGGGAATTGGACGACATGGTGGAAGGCAACGGAAGCATCCGCCCGATCGACAGCATTGATGCTGATGAGATCCGGATCAATCTGCTGAGCAGTTATCACTTGTTTGAGAAAAATATCAGCATCAATTATTTTGCCAGGAACGGTATGATGGAGATGTTTCTGGAGAATCTCCACACACTTTTTGTGAATGAACTTTCGGTTATCGTGTCGTTTGAGAAGAAGGGCTTTGATAAGAGTACCTTTATCAAGGTGAGCGATTCGGACGCAGAGAAGCTACATAAGATCAGGATTGCACAGATTGCGTTGTATCTGAAGGAATCCGGTCTGTTTGATACACTGGAAGTGGAAGAGATCATGAAGCTTGCAGAATATTGTAAGCTGAGCTCTTATCTGTCCAATGATGAGGTGGTATCGGAGAAGGATCAGATAGCAAAGCTCTATATTGTGGGTGACGGAAAGCTGGAGGAGAGCAGGACAGCGCCGGACGGTATGGTCAAGAGCCTGCGCATCGTCAAGAAGGGCAGTGTGTTTGGGATAGAGAGTCTGTATCCGGAAGGAAAAGCTTCGACAACCTATACGGTAGTCACCTCACAGGCCAAGATTGTGGAAATCAGTGCTTCTGTGCTGAAGGAAGTGTTTCGTGGGAAGCCGGACGGGTGGATCGCACTGCTTCAGAAGGAAACAGATCAGAAACTGAGATTGCAGCGTCTGTGGATGATGGAATAGAGATTGCGTTATTAAGTAGGAGATCGTATGAATTACATTGTTTTGCCGGCTCAGGGAACAGCTTATAAGAATATTCTGCCCGGTTCGCTCGCGGAGATGGCGGGGAAAGGCGGTCTGTTGGTGATCGGAGGCTGCTCTTCGGCAGGGAAATTGGAATGCGTGGCGGCCTTTGCCCTGGTTCCTTTTCACAGGGATGAGGCAATGCTCAAATATATTTTTGTGCCGGAGAAGGACAGGAGAAGAGGATATGGCCACGGCTTACTGGAATATGCGAGGATCAGATTAAAAAACACCGGTGTCCGGGCGGTCACGGTCAGACTGTGCAGCGCGGAAGAAGGACTCACGAAATTTTTGCAGCATGAGAAGTTTATTCCGTTGTCATTCCAGGGGAAAATGTACGAATATTCCCTCTCGGCATTTGCGGGAAATGCCATGTTGCAGAAAATGCCGGTGGAAAATATGAAGAAAGCGGTTACGATCACAGACTCTGACGATATCCGCCTGAAACGGTTCAGAGAGCGGGCAAAGGGCGATAGGTTCTATATGGGGACGGATGATCATGATCTGCGGTTCAGCCGTTTCTATCAGGAGGACAGGGAGTTGACATCATGTCTGCTCGCGGAACGATGCGGAGGAAATATATTGTTCATCGCGCGCAGCCATAAACTCAGCATCTGTACGGAGCCTGCGGCGTGGGCGTTCCTGTTTGCCTCCTGCATCAAAACGGCGCAGGAACTTATGCCGACAGACGCGATCGTTCAGATCCAGAGTTTTGAGAAGGCGGAGTATACGTTTTTACAGCGATTGACGGGAAGCATGGCAAAGGAATACAGGGTACAGGAATTGGCACGGCGTCTGTAACGGATGTGAGAAATGGAGGGTGAGCAATGGATAGTAAGAAGATGATGAAAGAGAAAACGGCAGATGTGCTTCAAGGAACGAAGGAAGAGATTTCAACCGTTGAGGTGAAGCACGAAGTTGTGGAGCAGGGGACGGATCAACAGGAGGAAAAGAAAAGTTTTGTTGATCAAATCCATGATCTTGTACATTCTGCCCAAGGGTCGGAGAGTGCGCCGGAGGAGCTGATCGACACATCCGACGTGGAGGTTGAGATATCGGAGAAGGACATCATCAATATTGTGCAGGACAGCGCAGCTTTCCGGAATATGAGTACAGAGGCTGAGCAGAGGAAGGAATATTTCAAAGACGGTCAGCAGATGCCGGAGAATATGCAGCAGAAGTACAAGGAAGAGTTTCATCAGACCCGCAAGCAAAACACAGTTCATGAAGAACAGGAGAGTAACCTGTCGGATGAGCAAGAGAAGGAACGGAAGAAGCAGGAAAGACTGCAAAGGGCAAGGGAAACAATGCAGAGGACGAAGCAGGGTATCATGGATGCGTGGCGTTCCCTGCAATCGTCTACAGAGTTTGAGGCGGTTTCCCAGGGAATCATGGGAGACCGTGACAGTGCTTCGGAGAGCTTTGAGAGAATGCGCGGGGCGTTGGAGAATTTTATAATTATGACAGATGATGAGAATCGTGAACCGGATGCATATATTGACGCAATTGCAGAACTGCGGGAAGCATCACAGGCATATTATGATTCGCATTCTACCAGAAGACGTTTTACCGGGAAAGGTAAGCGCAGAAAAGGCTATTCGGAGACGCTGATCCGGATCCTGAGCGGTGTAGAGCGGGAAATGGCCCGGAATTATATGAATTATAAGAAGAGCCGCATGGAAGCAACCGGAATGGATGATGCGGTGTATCAGGAGCAGGTGGCGGTGACAGAGGCGCGAGTTTTTGGTGATCAGGATGAAACGCAGATGCGCCCGGCCGATTCGCTAAAAGAGGTTGAGAAATTGGCGAAATACGGATCAACAGAGAAACGGCTGGAGTGTCTTTTGCGCTTGGGATACTACAAAATGGTGTCCAGTAAATTTGGACAGGAACTGGAAAAGTATGGATATGAGTTCGATATGGACAGGTATTCCGATTCGGTGGCAATGCTGGGAGATTCCTTCAGAGATCGGCAGTCTTCCCGGATCGTAAAAGTCAGGATGGCCGCCATGGTCGATCGGCTCAAAACAGCAGGCACGCAGGCTCTGTTTGATACCTATAACAGGTATCTTGCGGAGGATACGATACCGCAGGGGATGAGCAAGGATACCTACGCGAAACTGAAACTCCAGAATTCCATAGTTGCGTACAGACAGATGGCTCTGCCGGTCGCAGTACAGGATTCCATGTTCGGAGATGATGATATTGCAGAGCTTATGCAGAAAACACAGTCGCAAATGCCGGGTGATATGGCAAGGGATCTGGTCGAACTGAATGAATACGGAACGGAAGTGAGTCACAGGTATAAGCGGGTAGTGGAGCAGGCGCGGGAGCAATATCTCGATGTGACACAGGAAATGCAGATGGTGTTGTTTTGGCAGCTGCTTGGGAGCGGCATGTTGATCAGAATCGGTGATAAGAAGCCTTGCGGCAAGAGGGATATCAGTAAGCTGGAGCGCCTGGCTCCGCAGATCATTTCAGGCATATTTAACGAAGTGCTGCAGTGAGTACGGAGGGAGAACAGTGGATAATCAGAAGATCATGCTGAACAAACAGCCGGTTGTGATCCAGAGAACATCGGAGGAGACAGAGACTGTTCAAAAGGCAGGATCGCAGCTTAAGACAGATCAGCAGAAGGCAGCGGAGCAGCAGAATCAGCAAAAGAAACAGAAGAATTTCATACAGGAGTTCAGCGACTATGAGGAGTTTATCCTGGGCGCAGAGAATCTGATCGACACGGACAGCGTGGAGATCAGGGAGGATAAGAAGGAGAGTATCCAGGCCGCGCAGGACAGCGCTTCTTTCCGGAATATGAGCGCGGAGGCTGAGCAGAGGAAGGAATACCTCAAGAACGGTCAGCAGATGCCGGAGGATATGCAGAAGAAATATAAGGAAGAGTTTCAGCAGGCAAAGAAGGAAGAGGAAGAGGCAGAACAGGAAAAAGAAGCGAAGCAGGAAGAGGCAGAGCAGGAAGAACAGCAGGAAGAAGAGATGTCCCAAACGCAGCTTTGTGCGGAGAATGTTGAGGCTGAGATCAGCAGACTGATCTCGCTCCTCAAGGATGTCAGGGATGGGATGAATGCGGATACGGGCAGCGCGTCCGAGAGCTTCCGGGCGATGCGTGATGCAATGAATCAGTTTTCCGAAGTGCTTAACAGCGGGAAAGATGCGGATGCGATCATGGAGAGCCACATCGCACTGCGCCATGCCGCGCAGGTTTATCTGAATACCCACAGCGGCAGGAGACGCTTTACGTCTAGAGGAAGCAGGAGAAAGGGCTATGCGGAGACCATATTGGAAGAACTGAACGACTCGGATGAGACGCTGGCAAGAGAGTACAATTCCTATAAGATGGCACAGCTGGAAGAGCGGAAGATAACGGAGGCTGATACGCACAGAGCGGAGAATATGCAACAACAGATCTTCGGCGGAGAAGGGTACACGCCGTACAGCGAAGAGGAGGCAAGTGAGATCAATAAGAACGGGACGCTGGAGGAGCGCCTGAAGGTACATTTCAGCATCTGGTTTGCCCGGGATATGGGGGATAAGTTTGCGCAATCCCTGGCAAAATACGGGTATGGATTTAATACGGATGTATACAGGAGAATGATCAATGAATCAACAAATGCGCTTTTGGGCAATCAGACTGAGAAGGCAAAGGTAGTCACGCTGCTCATGGAGCTGCTGCAGCTCGGTGATCGGCAACTCACGGAGGCGTATGATGGATTCGCCGCAGAACAGGATCCGGAGGGAATGGATCAGGAGAATTACGCTTACACGAAATTGATGAACTGCCCGTCTGCGATCCGTCGTATGCGCGTCTCGCATGTGATTAGCCTTACGGGAGGTATTGACGAAATGTTTATGTATCGTGGAATGAATCTGCGGCAGCATTTCTATACGGAGGAATACAATCGTAAGCTGGATGCGCTGCAGACGAACGGACAGGATGGATTTGACTACCAGGAACGTTACGATCAGATCAAGAAGGCTGGACTGCATTACGTTGAACTGAATAAGGATGCACTGATGGATCAGTTCAGGCAGCTCCTCAGGAGCGGCATGCTGGTAAAGAGCGAGACCGGGGAGCCGTGTACGCAGGATGACCTGAATATGCTGGATGCATTGGCGGAAGAGATCGTCGCGGATAAGATGAATGCCGAGCTTCGCGAGGCGAATAAATAACGGAAAGGTGAAAGAAGCATGAAATCAAATGAATGTATCCTGAGAGGCAGGGATGAAGACATCGCACGCGCACTGAAGGAAGTGGAGAAGACCGCGGTCTACAACAAGCTGGGGCGGAAGGAAGCGATCCAGCTACGGCTGCTCGCTGAGGAACTGATGGGGATGCAGAAGGGGATCTTAGGGTTTACCAAAGGTGTCTTCTATGTCGAGAATCATAAGAAACTCTATAATCTGTATCTGCATTCCGAGATCCGTGTGGATATGCAGACGCAGGAGCGGTTTGTGGAGATGTCCACGAAAGGGAAGAATACCGCCTATGACGGATTCAAGGGGAAACTTCGGATGATCGCGGACAAGATGCTCAACGATCCGGCAGCCGGCTGTTATATCACCGATACATATGTCAACGGAACGATGATCTTCAGCGATCCGGCATCACAGTATGAGCAGATCTGGGCGCTCAGCCAGTACCGGAAAGAGGCGGAGCAGAACGCGGCAGAGTGGGATGAACTGGAGAGATCCATTGTGGCAAGTATTGCGGACGAAGTGATCGTCGGCGCGAGAACCGATTATGTGGATCTGATCGCCGTCAAGAAATTTTAAAGGAGAAAGAGACCGATGAATATTGTAAAAGAGCTGGAAGGAACGACATTGACTGTGAAGCTGGAAGGCAGGCTGGATACTTTGACAGCTCCCGAGCTGGAAGAGGACATGCAGGGATCCCTTGAAGGAGTAACCGATCTGGTTGTTGATCTTGAAGCGCTGGAATATGTATCTTC
>CAMGRE010000048.1 GCA_946061355.1 uncultured bacterium
CATACAAATCAAGCTGTGGATCATTCAGATCTGTAATTCTGATTATATTTGACATAGTTACTCCTCCGGTACATCCTTTTCCGGTATTACCAAAGATCCCATTTCCTTCACAATTACCTGATCATAGATATTTGCTTTCATATTGGCTCTTACAAAATCTAAATTCTGCAAATTTTTTGTGGAAAAGTTCCCTTTAAATCGGTATCGTCTTGATCAGTGGTAATCACATACACTCTAAATCATCCAGATCGGTACAATATAGTTATCCCTGTCAATTGCACCCAGTTCCGGCTTCATGCAGATCACCGCTCCTTTTGAACGCGGAGTGGAAGCTCTGTCCAACAGCCCAAACACCTTGACCAGTTCTGCCCCCGGATTAGATGTCTTTTTGATCTCAATCGGATTCAGCATGCCATCATGCTCCAGTATCATGTCAATTTCTTTTGCATCCTTATCGCGATAATAATACAGATACGGTTCCTTTCCGCAATTCAAGTATGTCTTCCTGATCTCAGAGACTACGTAATTTTCCAGAATAGCGCCATTCATGGCACCGCTCTCCAACGTTTCCGCACTGCTCCACTTTGTCAGATAACAGACGAGTCCTGTATCATAAAAATACAGCTTTGGCGTTTTTACAAGTCGTTTTAACAAATTGTTGGAATATGGATGAAGATAAAATATGATTCCTAACGTTTCCAGAATTCCCAGCCAGTTCTTTGCCTGCACTTGATTGATGTCCGCATCTCTTGCAATCTCTGCAATATTCAACATCTGACTGCATCTCGCGGCCACAGCAGTGATAAATCTCAGGAATTTCAAGGAATCAATTGCATCGGAAAGTTCTTTAATGTCCCGTTCGATATAAGTGCTAATATAACTGCTATAGAAAATCTGACTATTGCTGTTTGCTCCGCTTACGATTGCCGGCATAGAACCACGATAGATCCGTTCATAAATATCTCTTGCATCCGCTTCTTTTCTGCCATCTTTTCTTGCTGACAGCTTTTCAATATCTACCGTAAAAGGCTCCATAGCGCCGCCACACATTTCAGCCTGCGACAATGACGTCAGGGAAAGGACTGCCACTCTGCCAGCAAGCGATTCCCGTATTCCTTTCATCAGATTAAACACCTGCGAACCGGTCAGCCAAAATGCTCCGGGATCGTGATTTTTATCCACAAGGATTTTGATATAAGTGAAAAGTTCCGGCGCATACTGCACCTCATCAATCAACACCGGCGGCTTATGCAGCTGTAAAAATAATTCCGGATCTGTCTTCGCAATGTTTCTTTCATTCAGATCATCAAGTGTAACATACCCTCTGTCTGTACCTTCCATTCGCTTCCTGAGCATGGTAGTCTTTCCAACCTGCCTGGGTCCTGTAACGAGAACGACCGGATATTCTTTTGTAACCTGATCCACTACAATTTCCAGATTTCTTACAATATATTTCATTTTCCACCCCATGTTTTCGGCTAATTTTTATTTTGATTACATATTAGCCGAAAACATACAAAAAAGCAAGCATATTTCGGCCAAAATATATGATTCCTACATTTCAGCCGCAATATGCCTGCAAAAATTTCTTTTATAACATTTCTATGACAATTCCTTAATTCTTAAAGCTGTGGATCGGTGCGGGGATCCGTCCGCCCCTGTTAATGAACGCATCACAGGAGAATTGGTTGACCGGCATAATTGGTGCATAGCCGAACAGTCCGCCGAATTCTACCTTGTCACCAACGTCCTTGCCGATCGCCGGGATGATCCTGACCGCAGTGGTCTTCTGGTTCACCATGCCGATCGCCATCTCATCCGCTATGATACCGGAGATGGTCGTTGCCTTGGTGGATCCTGGGATTGCGATCATGTCCAGTCCGACGGAGCAGACACATGTCATGGCCTCGAGCTTCTCGAGCGTGAGCGCGCCTGCCTGAACCGCATCGATCATACCCTGATCCTCGGACACGGGGATGAATGCTCCGCTCAAGCCGCCGACATAGGAGGAAGCCATTACGCCGCCTTTTTTTACCTGATCATTTAGCAGCGCCAGCGCCGCCGTCGTTCCGGGCGCACCCGCATGCTCCAAGCCGATCTCGCAGAGGATATCCGCCACGCTGTCACCGATAGCGGGCGTGGGCGCTAAAGACAGATCCACGATACCGAACGGGATATCAAGCATTCTGGAAGCTTCCTGTGCCACGAGCTGTCCGACACGCGTCACCTTGAATGCCGTCTTTTTGATCGTCTCACACAGTACTTCAAAATTCTCACCGCGCACTTTTTCGAGCGCTGTCTTGACAACGCCGGGGCCGCTGACGCCGACATTGATGATCGCATCTGCTTCAGTCACGCCGTGGAATGCTCCCGCCATGAACGGGTTGTCATCCGGCGCGTTGCAGAATACAACGAGCTTCATGCATGCCGCGGAATCCTCATCCTTGCTGATCTCCGCCGTCTCTTTGATGATCTCGCCCATCAGCTTCACACCGTCCATGTTGATGCCCGTCTTGGTGGAGCCTAAGTTCACGGAGCTACACACGCGCTCTGTCTCTTTGAGCGCCTTCGGGATCGACTGTATCAACAGCTTGTCGGCATGGGTCATTCCCTTGGAGACAAGTGCGGAATAGCCGCCGATCAGGTTGACACCGACCGCCTTCGCCGCCTCGTCGAGCGTATGGGCGAGTGTCGTGAAATCCTCCGGTGTCTTGCATGCCGAGCCGCCGATCAGCGCGATCGGTGTCACGGAGATTCTCTTATTCACGATGGGAATCCCGAATTCCTTCTCGATCTCCTGTCCCACAGGCACGAGATTCTTCGCAACTGTGGTGATCTTTTTATAAATATTGTCATTCAGCTTCTTCAGGTCGGAATCGATACAGTCTAACAGGCTGATCCCCAGAGTGATGGTACGCACATCCAGATTCTCTTTCTCGATCATCTTATTGGTTTCTGAAACCTCAAAAATATTTAACATATCAATGGCATCCTTTCGTTAGATTCTGTGCATCTTACTGAAAATATCTTCTCTCTGGCACTTGATGATCACGCCGATCTCCTCACCGAGAGCATTCAGTTCATCCGCCATATCTCCGTGGGATTTGGTGGCGCCTGACGTGTCAACGATCATCATCATGTTAAAATATCCCTGAACGATCGTCTGAGAGATATCGAGAATGTTGACCTTGTTGTCTGCCAGATAGGTGCAGACTCTGGCGATGATGCCTACGGTATCTTTTCCTACTACTGTGATGATTGTTTTTTTCATAATATTCTCCTTTTCCCTTGATGGTCCAAAAGTGCAGGACTCACTTTTTTATCATATGATATTAATAATCCCGGACGGCTCACTGCGCTTCGCAACCGTAATCGGGAAATCATTTCCATTGTATTCGTTGTCCGCCATGGTGATCTCCAGCCGGACTGTCTCGTAGGCAAGCTCCGGAAGGTTATTCTCCTTGCTCAGATGGCCTAACATCACTGCCTGCAGCTTATCATGCAGAAGTCTCGACAGGAGCTTCCCCGACATCTCATTCGACAGATGTCCTCTCTCCCCCAGGATCCTGCGTTTCAGATAATAGGGATACGGCCCTGTCTCCAGCATGCGCACATCGTGGTTTGCCTCCAGCACCAGCGCATCCATCCCGCGCAGGGATTCCACGATATAGTCATTGTATTCTCCGAGATCCGTGACGATCCCCGCCTGTCTCCCCTCACACCGGAACCGGTATGCCACCGGCTGTGCCGCATCGTGAGAGATCCGCATGGGATTCACCGTCACATCTTTTATGACAAAGCTGTCATCTTCTTTGACTTCACAGAACAGATCCTCCGGAATGTCGCCGAGACATCCGGCGTTCCTGATCGCTGCGATCGTGCCTGCCGTCGCATAGACCGGCATCTCCCTTTTGCGGATCAGCACGCCGAGTCCGTTGATATGATCCGCGTGCTCATGCGTGATCAGGATCCCGTCCACGTCCGCAAGTTTCAGTCCCAGCTGTTTCAGTCCCGCCTCCGTGCGTTTCCCGCTGATCCCGACATCCACCAGCAGATGGGTGGCATCCGTTCCCAGATAGATACAGTTGCCGCTGCTTCCGCTGGCTATGCTGCATATTCTCATCAAGTCAGTTCCTCCAGTAGATTTCCAATACGTCCCCGTCTTTCAGGGGCTCCATATACTGCGCCTCGCGCCCGTTCAAGATCGTCGCAACGCTCTTGCCCTGCGGCTTCGACAGATCAAAGTCGATCCTGTCAAACACATCCACGAACACGTAGCTGCTCTTGCCCGTGAGTATCACAGGGGCATTGTTGACGATGACACCCACCGTCGTATTGTGTGGCCGTACGGCAGGCTCTGCCGCATCTTTGCTGCCTGCTGCCGTCTGACTGCCTGCCGGCGCTGTCTGACCCGCACCGCCGCCTGCCGGAGCAAAATTGTCAAAATACGGTTCTGCAGGCTCTGCCGGAACTGTTTCCGCTCCGTCCGCTTCCTCAGTCAGGCCGGTCTCTTCCGCCTCCGTCTGTTCCTCCTCATGCTCGAACACGATCTCCTCCAGCGTCCATACGACGGAAAAGTTCTCATAAACCCGCGTGTCCATATCCGCACGCTTATTATTCACATAGATATAATACTTCTGATTGATCAGCACGTCCATAAATTCCGCGATCTGACGTACCGTATAATAATTCAGCAATTCAATGTTGTCGTGATCTTTGACCTCATAATAGCCTGACTGCAATTCCCCGTTGACACTTGCAAACTTGGGAAGGTCGATCTTTTTCCCGTTCACCTCCACGATAATGGAACTGTGATACTCGGGGATCTTATTGATCTCGAGCGACGCAGCCTTACCCGCCGTAGATTCCTCAACTTCCACGATATCATTCGCATGGATCGGTGTGTAGATATCACCGATGACGCCGTTCACACGGATCACCGCCGCTTCTCCCAACTCTCCCCGGATCATCCTACTCTTGCCGTCCACCGTGAACTCCAGCGCTTTTCCTCTTCTGGGAAAAAGTCCGTCATTGGCGAAGTCCGCCTGCATGGCGGCATCCACCACCGCCAGACGCCCATTGTCATAGAGTTTGACACGCTTTCCGTTAAAGGTCACATACAGGAACGAATTGCTCTGCTCATAGAAGGCAAGGCAGATGCCGATCGGAGTCACGAGCAGGGAATCCTTCTTGATGTCCGATTCCAGGAACTGGATCTTCTGCATGACTTCCTCACCGCGAAGCGCCACACGCTCCTTCACGATACCGAGCTTCTCGGCAAGCAGATCCGTATATCCGGGGATCTTGCCGCCTCCGCCCACGACAAATACCGCACTGACGGACTTATCTCCGTTCAGCTCGCGGATCCTGTCCGCGACCTGTCCCGTCATCGAATCCAGGACGGGGCGAACGACTGTGAGCAGTTCCTCTCTGGTGATCTGCTGCGGAAGTCCCATGATATCCTTATAGGAAACGGTCTCCATCTCACCGCAGTCACGCTTGATCTTCTCCGCCGTGCCGAAATCCACCAGACAGTGCTGGGCGATCGCTTCAGTAAGTCCGTCGCCTGCTGCCGGGATCATTCCGTATGCCACGATACTGCCGCCCTGCGTGATGGAGATATCGGAGGTGCCCGCTCCCACATCCACAAGGGCAATATTTAATGTCCGATACATCTCCGGGATCGCAACCTGAATCGCGGCAATGGGCTCGAGTGTCATATTCACTACCTGCAGGTCTGCCAGCGCCACAGCCTTGTTCAGACCGTCCACCACATCCTCCGGCAGGAAGGTTGCGATCAGATCCGCGCCCACTTCCTTTGCCTTATGGCTCTCAAGGTTACCCATCACATAGCCGTTCATATAATAGCGCATCACGGAATATCCGACGCAGTAAAAGGTCACATCCGTATCGTTGTCCTGCATGAATTTGCGGTAGGCGGCCTCAATCCCCTGGGATTCCAGCCCGTAGATATCCTCCGCGGTGACTTCCTTCTCCGTCTCGTATTCCTGTTCTGTATGTATGGTGACCGTCTTTAACACACGACCTGCCGCCGCGATACACACGTCGGTCAGCTTCCGTCCGATCGCCAGCTCCAGCTCTTCCTTCACCTGGGAAATCGTGCTGCCCACTCTGCCGATATCGTGGATCTGTCCGTCCAGCATGGCTCTGGTCTCATGCTCCCGCACACGCTGTGCCACCACATAGAATTGATCTCCCTGTCTGTACCCCACTGTCCCGACGATGCTTCTCGTTCCGATATCCAGTCCGAACACAAGCTGTCCGGGATATTTCTTTACTTCTCCCACAGGTATTCCCCCATCTTTTCCTCTATCTGTCTGTATGTTTCCTCAAGCGCAACACCGTTATCGATCACTGTACTGCAATGCGCCCTGTATTCTTCATCGGAAAGCTGTGATCTTAAGATCTTCTGAATCTTCTCATCGCTGTATTGTCTGTTTGCCTTGAGCCGCTCTGCCCGGACCGACTCATCCGCATAGATATACCACAGCTCGTCCACAATGGACTCATACCCCTCCTCGATCAGGAGCGCAGCCTCCAGAAACAGAAAGTCGTTTCTTTTTCTGCGCCGTTCCTCCTCGATCGCCTGAAGGATATATTCCTTTACCGCCGGATGGATAATCCCGTTGACGCGCCGCAGCAGTTCCCGGTCGGAAAAGATGCGCTCCGCCATCTTCAATCTGTCAATCGTGCCGTCCGGTTTCAGGATCTGCTCACCGAGCAGTGTGACAATCTCTTCATAGCACTGCTGCCCCGGCTCCTTTAACTCATTTGCCACCTGATCTGCCAGAATGATCCTGCAGGAATAATGCTCCGACAGATACGTCAATATCTTTGTCTTTCCGGCGCCCACACCGCCGGTGATCCCTATGACATGCATTTATTTCGCCTCGTACCAGTTCTTTCCCGTATGGAGATCCACCTCGAGTGCTACCGACAGATCTGCCGCATTCTGCATCTCACTCTTAAGGATCTGTGCCACCCGGTCTTTCTCTTCCGGATAGGTCTCTATCACAAGTTCGTCATGGATCTGCAGGATCAGCTTCGACTTGAGCCCTGCCTCCTTGAGCGACCGGTATACCGCGATCATCGCAATCTTGATGATATCCGCCGCCGTACCCTGGATCGGAGAATTCATGGCGACTCTCTCCCCGAAGGAGCGCTGCATGAAATTGCTTGACGACAGTTCCGGCACCGGTCTGCGCCTGCCGAACATTGTCGTGACATAGCCATTCTTCTTTGCCTCCTCCACCGTCCGGTCAAGGAACTGCTTCACACCGGGATAGGTAGCAAAATATTCTTTGATATACCCCTCTGCCTCCTTGCGTGAGATACTCAGATCCTGGCTGAGTCCGAAGGAACTGATACCGTACACAATACCGAAATTCACTGCCTTGGCATTGCGCCGCTGCAGATCCGTCACCTCGTCAAACGGCGTGTGGAACACTTTGGACGCCGTAATCCTGTGAATATCCGCATCCATATGGTATGCTTCGATCAGCTGCTCATCCCCGGACATATGCGCAAGAATTCGTAACTCAATCTGAGAATAGTCCGCATCCGTAAAGAGGTTACCCTCCTTCGGCACAAACACCTTGCGGATCAGTCTGCCAAGCTCCATCCGCATCGGAATATTCTGAAGATTCGGCTCGGTGGAACTGATCCTGCCCGTCGCCGTGATCGTCTGGTTAAAGTTCGTGTGTATCTTCTGATCCTCGCCGATGTAGACGCTAAGTCCGTCGGCGTAGGTGGATTTCAATTTTGTAAGTCCCCTGTACTCGAGGATGTCTGCGATGATCGGCGCTTCGGGCGCGAGCTTCTCCAGCACATCCGCCGCCGTGGAATAACCGGTCTTCGTCTTTTTGCCGCCCGGAAGCTTCATCTTGTCAAACAGAATCTCACCGAGCTGCTTCGGCGAATTGATATTGAAAGCGACACCGGCCTGCTCGTGGATCGAATGCTCCAGTTCCGTGATCCTGTCCGTAAGCGCATCTCCGTAAGCGCGCAGCGCCTCCGCCTCCACGCGGATGCCCTCCCGCTCCATATCATAGAGGACATAGGACAGCGGCATCTCGATCTGACGGAAGAGATCCGCCATTTTGCTCTCCGCAAGCTTTGATTCCAGCACCGACGCTGCCTTGTAAGCCGTATACGCAGCATAACAACCGTATTCCGCAAACTTTTCAGGTTCCGCCTCCATCGCCTCCGCCATGGACTTTTTGCCAAAGCTCTCCGAATATCCCGGGAACATCAGATTCAGATGTTCATTCGCAATATCCTCTATGGTGTAATCATTTTTTAACGGATTGAGGAGATAGGCCGCGATCTGGATGTCAAAACATTTGTCTGTGTCATCCGATGCAAAATACGGATACACATCCTTCATATGAAATCCGCACAGCATCGTCTGATCCTGCAGCCTGCCAAGCTTCTCTGTCAGATATTCTCCCGTGAGGAATCCTTCTGCTTTTATGACGCATATGTCATTATCCGACCAGCACAGTGCAGCCGCACACACTTTTCCTGCTCCCTTATCCTTCATCAGCAGATAACCTGTGCGTTCTGCCTTCTCACACGCTGCAAAAGCCGCCTCGGCCCCGGCCAGATCGGTGATGACGCGGAAGTTGTCGCTGATCCCCGTGGCACGAACCGTATCTGCTGCCTCGAAACGTCCGAGGAAGTTCTTAAATTCCAGTTCTTTAAAAAGGGTATATGCCTCCGGAGTATACAAATTGCCAAGTCGTGCGTCCTCTAAGGTAAAGTCGAGTTCGCAGTCGGTCCTGATCGTCGCAAGCGCCTTACTCAAGTCCGCCAGTTCCCTGTTTTCCTGCAAAGATTCCCGGATGGATTTCTTGGATATCTTGTCCAGATTCTCATAAATATGATCGATGGAGCCGTATTCCGTCATCAGCGCTTCCGCTGTCTTCTGTCCTACCTTCGGCACGCCGGGAATATTGTCCGCCGTATCGCCCATCAGAGCTTTCAGCTCAATAAACTGAAGAGGTGTGACGCCGTATGCTGCCTTGACATCTGCCGCATAATAATCCTCGATCTCCGTGCGCGCTCCCTTTGTCTTTGGGATCCTGATCTTGATCCGCTCCGTTGCGATCTGCAGCAGATCCCTGTCTCCCGACACGAGAGAGACATCTATCCCTTCCCGCTCACCGGTCCGCGCCAGTGTTCCCAGGATATCATCCGCCTCTAGCCCTGCCTGCTCGCAGATCTTAACTCCCATGGCAGTCAGGACCTGTTTCATCACAGGCACCTGTTCCCGCAGTTCCTGTGGCATGGGTTTCCTGGTGCCCTTGTACTCCCGGTACATCTCATGGCGGAAGGTCGGCGCGCTGACGTCAAACGCCACTGCCAGATACTGCGGCTTCTCCTCCTCCAGTATCTTGAATAAAATATTCAGAAAGCCATACACGGCATTCGTGTGAAGCCCCTTTGCGTTCGACAGAAGCGGTATCCCGTAGAACGCCCTGTTCAATATGCTGTGTCCGTCTATCAGAACAATCTTTTTTGTTTCCATTTTCCGATCCTTCTATTTCAAAATTACAAGCACTGTCATCAGAATCACTGCCAGGATGGCGAGTGCCTCCATCCCGTACATGAACCAGAGGACTCTTCTTCTGGCTCTGATCCTCCGGGACGCCTTATTAAGCTTCATCTCCAGCTCATTTTGCAGATCAAAGGTGCTGCCCTTCTCCAGGCGTTGGATTCCCTCTGAAACCAGATACTGGATATCCAGCTCCTCCCTGCATTCCTCACACTGACCGATATGTTCTATAAACGCCTTGATCTCCTTGTTCTCCAGATCATCCTGAATAAACCGGGGAATCATTTTCCGTATCTCTTTACACTCCATAGCGCATCTCCCGTTCAAAGACACCTAGTCCTTTTTACTATACACCAAAATCGCCTGTTTTGGAAGATGAATCTCGCTTTTGCAACAGGATTCTCTTTTTCCAAAAAACAAAGAGGAAATCCATTTCTGAATTTCCTCTGTCCTGTAAATCGTAATCAAAGATTCTCTTTCAAAAAGCCTTCCAGCTCCTGTGCAGCCTGTTCCTCATCATCTCCTTCTATGGTGAGTACGATCTTCTGTCCCTGCTTTACGCCGAGCGACATCACGCCCATGATCCTCTTTGCGTCAGCGCTCTTTCCCTTCTCTGCATTTTCCACTGTGATCTTACTCTGAAAAGCTGCTGCCTTTTTTACCAGGATTCCCGCCGGTCTTGCATGAAGTCCCATGGGATCCGTCACTGCATATTCGATTGTTTTCATATCTTTTCTCCCTCCTGTATATAATCGCTTTTTATTTCCTTCAACCGATATTCCGTACCCGGTCTCTGATCTTAAGTACGCTGGACGGCGATACCGACAACTCATCCAGTCCCATATCGACGAATGTTCCCGTCAATGTCTCATCCGCGCCAAGCTCGCCGCAGATTCCCACCCAGATGCCTGCTTTGTGTCCGTTCTCCACAGTCATCCGGATCAGGCGCAGCACCGCCTCATGATGACTGTCATAGAAGGAATCCAGCTTCTGGTTCTGTCTGTCGATTGCCAGCGTATACTGGGTCAGATCATTCGTTCCGATACTGAAGAAGTCTACCTCTTCGGCCAGCTGATCGCTGATCACGGCTGCCGCGGGTGTCTCCACCATGATTCCCAGCTCCACTTCGCCCGTCGCGATATTTTCCGCGGCAAGCTCCGCCTTTACCTGTTCCACGATCTTCTTGATCTTACGTATCTCTGTCACGGATATGATCATGGGAAACATGATCGAAACCGTTCCGAATGCGGACGCTCTGTAGATGGCACGCAGCTGTGTGCGGAAGATCTCCTCTCTCGTGAGGCAGATACGGATGGCGCGATACCCCATCGCCGGATTCTCTTCCGGTTCCAGTCCGAAGTAGTCCGCCTTTTTATCCGCTCCGATATCGAGCGTCCGGATGATTACCTTCCTGCCCTGCATCGCGGATACCACTTCCTTATATGCCTCGAACTGCTCCTCCTCTCCGGGAAAATCCTCTCTCCCCAGATACAGGAATTCACTGCGGAACAATCCGATGCCCTCCGCATCATTCTTCAGCACCTGTGCAACATCTTCCACGTTGCCCATATTGGCATAGATCTTGATCTTTCTGCCGTCCTTTGTCTCCGAGGGCATACCGATCAACTGTTTTAACGCTTCTTCCCTGCCGGCAAGTTCCTTTTGTTGTTTCTCCTTCTGTTTCAGAAGCTCCGGCTCCGGATTAATATAGAACACGCCTTCCACACCATCCACGACAGCCTGCCTGCCGTGATATTCCGGCTTGATCTCGACATCCGCATTCACTAAAGATGCGATATTAAGCGACCTCGCCAAAATCGCCGTATGGGAATTTGCGGATCCTTTCTGTGTCACGAACGCCAGGATCTTTGACTTGTCCATCTGGATCGTCTCGGCCGGCGTCAGATCCTCCGCCAGCACGATCACGGGCTCAGCCGGGTGAAAGCCCTCATCCTGCCTGCCCTCCAGAATGCGTACCACTCTGTCTGAGATATCCTTCACATCTGCGGCACGCGCCTGCATATACTCATCATCCATCCCGGCAAAAATCGCGGCAAATTCCTCACCCGTCGCGGTGACCGCATATTCCGCATTCACCTTGTCAGTGCGGATTTTCTCTTCGATTGCCTCCAGGTAATCCAGGTCCTCTAACATCACCTTGTGGGTATCAAAGATCATCGCCTCTTCCTCACCCACCTGTGTGAGCGCCTCCTGATACAGGTGATCCAGCTGATTCATGGCCTCTGTCCTTGCAGCTTCAAACCGCGCCATCTCCTGATCCGCATCCTCAATCGTCCTCTTTGTCAGGCTGCTCTCTTTCTTTGCGAATACATAAATACTGCCCACTGCAATTTCCTGTACGACGCTCTTGCCGGTATACTGCTCCATACTCTTCCTCCTGTCATGCCTGTTTCGCGTTTCCGTCATTTCTCTTTCTGTCTGTTTCCTGTCTGTATCATTATCCGAAAATGTCATGCATTCTCTTGATCTGAATTGCCAGATAAAGCTGTTCCTCCTGCGACATCTCACAATGGTACGTCTCATCAATCATCTGCTTTAACGCTTCGGTTGCCACCCATGCTTTTGGAGCTTCCTGCCGGATAAAAGCTGACAGCTTCGGATCTCCCGTCTCTTTTAACGGCTTGGAAGTCAGCAGACGGTACGCCAGGAATTTGAGCTCCGATACCACAATGTCCCTGGCAAGGCTCTCCTGTCCCATCGCAGGCACATACTGTGTCAGCACTTCCACCATCCTGCCGATGAGATTCGTCATATAAAAGGTGTCACGCACCTGAAGGTTATATTCCGCATTGACAATATGCAGTGCAATGGATGCCGCCTCATCCTCCGGCAGCGCGATCTCCGTCTGCTTCCGGATCAGTTCCAGAGCATGCTGTCCGATGGAAAACTCCTTGGGATAGAATCGTTTGATCTCGTGGAACAATGCGTTCTGAAACAGCATTCCCTCCCGGAACCGCTCCAGCGCAAAACTGATATGATCCGTCAGAGTCAGATAAATATTATGATTCAGTTCCACACCCAGCTGCTTCCTGGCATAGGAGATCACGTCATTGGAAAGTCGGATATATTGAAGCGGAAGCTTGGCTAACAGATCCTTGAAGCGCTTTCTCGCCGCCTCATCCTCCATGCGGAAAATCTTTTCCACACGTTTCTCATCAATCCTGTCGCCCTTTTTCCTGCCAAATCCCACACCGGTGCCCATGACGACAATTTCCATGCCTTCTTCATCGCGGGAACTGACCACATTATTATTTAGGATTCTCTC
>CAMGRE010000049.1 GCA_946061355.1 uncultured bacterium
ATTTCTTGTCTTCCTGGAATGTTGCTTGCGAATCAAAATCGTTATCTGCGAACGCAAGAACAACCTCGAAAATCCTTCGGATTTCCTCGGTCATTCTTGCGTTCCTGAAATGTTGCTTGCGAATACAAGAAACAACTCATAAATGCTCCGCATTTATTTCGTCATTTCTTGCATTCTAATGAATCAAAATGCATAATAAAAAGCCCAAGAATGCAAGCATTCTGGGCTTTCCATATGCATTTTGATTCGCAAGCAACTGCTTATCTCTTTGAAAACTGCGGCGCACGACGTGCTGCTTTGAGACCGTATTTCTTTCTCTCTTTCATACGAGGGTCTCTTGTCAGGTAGCCTGCTTTCTTCAGTGCCGGTCTGTAATCAGCGTCTGCCTGAAGAAGTGCTCTGGAGATACCATGTCTGATCGCTCCTGCCTGTCCTGTGTATCCGCCGCCATGTACATTTACGATCACGTCAAACTTCTCGTTTGTATCGGTAGCTGCGAAAGGCTGACGAACGATAACCTTCAGTGTCTCAAGTCCGAAATAATCGTCAATGCTTCTTTTATTGATTGTAATCTCGCCTTTTCCGGGTACTAAGTATACTCTGGCGATGGATTTTTTTCTTCTACCTGTTCCGTAGTATCTTGCTGCTTTAGCCATTTTCTATCTCTCCTTTCAGTCCCTTTTGATTAAAATGTCAATACTTCAGGTTTCTGAGCTGCATGCTGATGCTCAGGTCCTGCATATACGTGAAGTTTCTTGTACATTTGTCTTCCTAAAGGTCCTTTGGGAAGCATGCCCTTAACGGCAAGCTCGATTACCTGCTCAGGCTTCTTAGCCAGCTTCTCTCTCAGAGTAGCCTCTTTCATGCCTCCGACATAATCAGAGTGATGATAGTAAATCTTCTGATCCAACTTCTTGCCGGTTACCTTGATCTTCTCTGCATTGATGACGATCACATTGTCACCTGTGTCAATATGAGGTGTGAAGATCGGCTTGTTCTTTCCTCTTAATACCTTGGCAACCTCTGATGCCAGACGTCCTAATGTCATATCTGTAGCGTCCACTACATACCACTTTCTTTCGATGGTTGCAGGACTAGCCATAAAAGTTTTCATTATGTTACCTCCATCATAAATCGCACTTATCAATCTGTTTGTCTCTTAAGGATCACTCATCCGCGGATGTCCGGGCCGCCGATCAGCTAACCTGTCGAATAAACCGCAGCTTATCCTGCTCTTTCTGTCTGGGAATAACAGAAGTTCGTCAGAACTCGCCACATTGAAATATTATAGTATACGCTCCCGCGTGTGTCAACTGTTTTCTTACAGTCTGTGCAGTAAATGCACAGACCTAATGCGCAGTCATGGCTGAACGTTTTCGTCAAATTCATACTTGACTAGCGTCAGTCCGTGCGCCGGTGCAGTAGGCCCTGCCAGATTTCTGTCACAGCCCTCCAGAATCTCCTTTACATGCTCCGGCTCATATCTTCCCCTGCCCACCTCGAGAAGTGTCCCGACGATGATCCTTACCATATTATAGAGGAATCCTCCGCCGGTAACGCAGATCCTGATCATATGATCCTCTTCCGTGACGCTAATGTCATAAATCTCCCGGACCGTAGTCTCCGCCTGCGTATCGATACTGCAAAAACTCTTAAAATCATGCTTTCCGATCAGATACTGTGCCGCCTCCGCCATCTGCGCCACATCCAACGGCACATACAGGAAATAGGAATACAACCGCTCCGTCGGCAAAGGAAATTCATTATGATAAATTTTATACTCATATGTCTTACGGCTCTTACACTTCCTGGGGTGAAAATCATCCGCCGCCCGCCAGGACTTCCGGATCCTGATATCCTCCGGCAAACGCTGATTGAGCGCATAGGAAATCTTCTCCGCAGGGATCCTTGTATTCGTGTCAAACACCGCCACATTGCCGAGCGCATGCACTCCGGAATCCGTCCTGCTGGCTCCGATCACCTGTATCTCTTCCTGAAGCAGCTCTGACAGATGACGATTCAGTTCCGCTTCGATGGTATTGCCGTTTTTCTGCAGCTGCCATCCGCAATATGCTGTGCCGTCATATGCCACCACCAGTCCGACTCTCATCATGGCATGATCCTTTCATTTCTCATAAGCAGTCCTGCCCGATTCACGGCAGAAATCCAATATTCCTTACAACAACCAGCACGATCAGATAAAGAACAAGTATCGTATATGCAACTGTATCGCGCTCCTCATAGTGCAGCGGTTTCATCTTTGTGCGGTGTTCTCCTCCCCGGTAACATCTCGCCTCCATTGCCATGGCAAGATCGTTGGCACGATGAAATGCCGAGATAAACAGCGGTACCAACAGAGGGATCATTGCCTTTGCCTTCCGGATCAGATTGCCGCTCTCAAAATCAGCCCCGCGGGCAATCTGCGCTTTCATGATCTTATCCGTTTCCTCCAACAGGATCGGGATAAACCGCAGTGCAATCGACATCATCATGGCGATCTCATGAACAGGCACCTTCAGAGTTTTAAGCGGTCCCATCAGGCTCTCCATGCCGTCCGTCAGATGGTTCGGTGTCGTCGTCAGCGTCATCAGCGAGGATCCTATGATCAGGAATACCAGACGGATCGCCATAAAGATTGAAAGCTTCAGCCCTTCCTTTGTGATCGTAAATTTCCAGATCTGGATCAATGTTTCGCCCGGCGTGAGGAACAGATTGAACACTACCGTGAGCAAAAGCAGGAACATGATCGCTTTCATGCCCTTTACCATATACTGAAACGGCACATGGGAAAGTTTGATCACCGCCGCAAGAAACAGTGCCGCCACAAGATATCCGGTGAAATTATGAAACAAAAACAGGGAAATAATATAGACAAAGGTTGCCACCAGCTTCACACGCGGATCGAGCCTGTGAATCACGGAATCTGTCTGATAATATTGTCCCAAAGTAATATCTCTAATCATTTCTTTTATCCTTTACTGCTTTCCCGGCACTCCCGGAATTTCAGCCTTTACCGCTTTCCCAGTGCCTTCAGGATCTCCGCCTTTGCCTCTTCCAGGGTCGTAGCTTCCGGATCCACGTTCAGTCCCGCATTCCGTAATTCGTGCATAATATAAGTAACCTGCGGTGCCGCAAGCCCGACCTGTTCCAGCTCCCGGTAATGGCAAAACACCTCCCTGGGAACATCATCAAACATCACGCTTCCATGATTCATCACGATGATGCGGTCCACATACTTCGCAACGTCCTCCATGCTGTGGGACACGAGAATGACCGTGATCCCCGTCTCTTCCTTCAGTTTCGCGACCTGATCGAGGATCTCATCACGTCCCTTGGGATCCAATCCGGCCGTCGGCTCGTCCAGGACAAGCACTTCCGGCTGCATTGCAAGGACTCCCGCGATCGCCACTCTCCGCTTCTGTCCGCCGGACAGATCAAACGGTGACTGATAGAAATATTCCTTCTCGATCCCCACTTGTCTGAGCGCCTGATATGCCCGCAGTTCCGCCTCTTTCTTCGTAAGTCCCAGATTCTTTGGTCCGAAACAGACATCGGAAAAGACATCTGCTTCAAAAAGCTGATGCTCCGGATACTGGAATACCAGCCCCACCTTGCTCCGCAGTTCCTTCTTATTATAATCCTCGTCGTGGATGTCCCTGCCGTTATAATAGATGGCTCCGCCTGTCGGCTTCAGCAGACCGTTCAAATGCTGCACCAGCGTGGATTTGCCCGATCCTGTATGACCGATCAGACCGATAAACTGACCATCGGGGATCGTCAGACACACATCCTTCAGCGCCGCGACCGCCATCTCGGTATCGCCGCCATATATATGATTTACATGATCCAGTATGATTGCCATTTTACGCTTTTATCCTATCCTCTCAGTGTGATGCATACGCGAAATCCCCTAATGCTTTCACTAACTCCTGTGTCGTGAGAATACCGTCAGGGAGAGCAACGCCCGCTTTCTTCAGTTCATACGCAAGCAGCGTGACCTGCGGCACATCCAGCCTGAGACTTTTTAACCTATCCACCTGCGAAAACACCTCACGCGGCGTCCCCTGCAGTTCGATCCTGCCCTGATCCATCACGATCACCCTGTCTGCATGGATTACTTCCTCCATATAATGCGTGATCAGCAAAACGGTAACGCCCTCAACCTGATTGAGCGCCCGCACCGCCCGGATGACCTCTTTGCGTCCGTTAGGATCCAGCATGGCCGTTGGCTCGTCCAGAATGATACACTTGGGATGCATCGCAAGCACTCCTGCGATGGACACTCTCTGCTTCTGTCCTCCGGAAAGCTTATTCGGGGAATACTTTCTGTACTCGTACATTCCCACTGCCTTGAGGCTCTCCTCCACGCGCTCCCATATTTCCTTTGTCGGAACACCCATGTTCTCCGGGCCGAATCCAACATCCTCCTCGACCACCTGTCCGATGATCTGGTTGTCCGGATTCTGAAAAACCATGCCGGCTCTCTGTCTGATGTCCCACACATTTTCCTCATCCGTCGTGTCCATTCCGTCCACCCATACGGTTCCTTCCGTTGGATGCAGGATGGCATTGATGTGTTTGGCAAGCGTGGATTTCCCGGAACCGTTATGACCGAGTATCGCCACGAACTCTCCGGGCTTAATATCCAGATCCACGTCATTCACCGCTCTGGTAATGCCCTCCGGATTGCCTTCCTCATCACGCCTGATATATTCATATATTAATTTGCTTGTCCTGATAATGCCCATATGACTTTGTCCTTATCTGATACTACCTGATTTCGCGCAGTACAATATCTTTCAGTATTGTAACATATGCTCCGCATATGTTGCCTCCGGCGGATGCGCATTCGCGCGGTACAATATCTTTCAGTATTGTACTAAATTCTCCGTGGAAATACAAGATTTTTGATTTTGGACCTGCCTTGTCCGTTTTTGATCTGTGTGCTAAAATATACGCGAATATATGACTATCGGAGGCATTTATGAAAAAGTATAAACAGCCCCTCACATTGATACTCGTTTTTATCTTATTCTGTGCGGGTGTATTTCTTTTTACAAGGAATTCGGAAACTTTATCGGAATACGCGGAGCGAACGCCCGAGATCGCCTATGCGGCGCCTGCCGAAGCAGAAGCTGTGCCGTCAGCCGAAAATGATTTGGAAAGCGCAACCTCCAATCAGGAAACAGAGACTGCCATGGAAGACAGGGTGACCTATCAGCCGGACTTTTACTATGAGTCCCTGTCTGACAGTATAAAGAAGAGAATTACAGGGCTCTCGTACAAGGAAGACTGTACGATTCCCTATGAAGATCTGCGGTACGTCCGTGTGTTATACACGAATTTTAACGGTGGCACGAGCACCGGGGAAATCATCTGCAATCAGGCAATCGCCCAGGATCTGGTCGAGATCTTCTACGAGCTCTATCAGGCAGAATACCAAATCGAGAGCATCCGCCTAATAGATGAATACAATGCCGATGACCTGCTGTCCATGGAGGACAACAACACCTCCTGCTTCAATTACCGTACAGTAGAAGGCACCACAAAGCTTTCCAAACATGCCCAGGGACTTGCCATCGACATCAACCCTTTCTTTAATCCGTATATCACCTATGAAAACGGCAGGGAAAAGGTATCTCCCGCCGACAGTGAAGCCTATGCCGACAGGAGCAAACCTTTTGCCTACAAGATCGATGAAAACGACCTGTGCTACAAGCTGTTCACCGAACACGGCTTCGCCTGGGGCGGCCACTGGAACAGCTGCAAGGATTATCAGCATTTCCAGAAAAATCCTTAGAATTTTCCACTTCTGCCGGTACCTCCGGAACTGCTCCTATGGCTGGAAGAAGAGGAAGAAGAACTCTGTCTCTCAATCTTACGGCGGGTAACTG
Source organism: uncultured bacterium (assembly GCA_946061355.1). Classification (GTDB taxonomy): domain Bacteria; phylum Bacillota; class Clostridia; order Lachnospirales; family Lachnospiraceae; genus VSOB01. Next base: position 5,895 of record CAMGRE010000049.1, read on the forward strand.
TGGTATTGATATAGCGATCCTCTTGTGCACTCAGCTTGATACCGCCTGTCATGTACCGGTCTGCCCTTGCCGCTTTTTTTACAGAACGCATCTTTAACAGTAACAGCAGACAAATAACAATTGATATGACACCGGCGATTATGAATGCTGTCAGGAAAGCGCCCACCGGCCCCAATTCCGGCTCTGTCACAGGTGTTCCCGCCTCAGCAAGCTGCAGATATTCATCGCATGTTGTTATGTAATCAAGGAATCCGCCATACCAGTCATCTTCAGCAAAATTATCTAAGAATACATCTTCAAGCTCCGTCTGGGCATATTCCCCAAAAGCCTCCTGCGCACGGTCTCCATAAACATAAAGTCCATAGTCTCTTTCCTTCATGCTCAAAAGAAGCAGCACACCGTCGTTTCCGTCACCTTTTCCCAGCCCATTGCCATGGTAAATATCAGCTGCCGCATCAAATGCATCTTCTCCATTGATCCGGGTATAGTCATAAGTCGTGACAACGTAGATTCCACAGGTATGGTTTTCTGAGACACTCTGCGCCTTCTCTTCTAATTCTTCCCATTGTGCAGCATCCAACAACGACTCTGTATCCGACACATAGGCTGATTCCTGTTCCTCTGCCTGCAGCGTAAGCGGCGTAGTCAATGATACTATTAATGTCAACAGTAGAAATACTCCTGCTAATTTCTTTCTCATCTTCTCCCACCTCCTCTACAGCAGCAAAAACACTGTCAGGACTACTGTCAGTGGTGCTGCAATCGCTGCGAATGTTGTCCAGAATTTCTTCCAGCACATTGGCAGGTCACCTACCATACGGCCTGTCTGTCCATTCATGGCAAAGAGAAAGTTCTTTCCCTTCCAATTTGTACTGAGTATCCATACCGGAAGGAGCGCATAATGTGCTTTTCCACGATGCACTCTTGTCTGTTTGCCTGCCGTGACACAGGTCTGATACCCTGTGACTGTATCTCTGAGCGCTGATTCAAAGGTTTCTATACAGCGATCCTCTGCCCGTCCCGAACACTCCTCTGCCGACTCATCATACTTGTCTGCCAGATAACCGGAAAGATAAGTGCTGGAAAATGGTTTCAACTCCGTATAATCATATGGCTCGATGGAATCCATATAATCATCCGGCATTTTGGACGCAGCATCTACAGGCACCTTTTCAAAAACAAGTTCGCCCGCCCGGTCAACAGCATAATGCTTCGTCTCTGTCACCTCATAATCACCACTCATATAAATCCGACTATTCGTCGTCTGATAATGAGCGCTTCCCTCCACCTTGCCGTCAAACATCCAAAACGGGACATATACTCCTTTGATTTCCTCTATATGATTCTCATTCATAAAAGCAGACGGCAAAAATGGTCTCCCCTTGTAATGCTCCTTCAATGCTTTCATAGCATCCTTTTTTGTCAATTTGAACGGAATCACATAATCCGGTTTCAGTGCCCCGCTAAACTGCCCGGGCACAATCGTCGTATTCCCGCAATACGGACACGAGGTTGCCGCTGTCGTCTCATCACAGATCAACTCGGCGCCACACGAAGGACAACTATATGTTCTCATCCCCTGTGCGGCTGTCCCCCAGTCTCCCTCCAGGCCGGAAACATCCCACTCCGTAGTCTCATCCTGCCCGGCGGCTTCCTTATGAGTATCCTCCATCGCCCGCGCTGCCTGCTTCTCCTTGTCCGCATACATCGCTTCAATCTCGGCAACTTCATAAACAGAATCACAGAATTCACATTTCATTTTGCCAAGAGAAGCTGAATAATGCAATGGACCCGTACATGCAGGGCATTTATAGTTTGTTACCTGATCTGCCATAAATTACTCCCCTTATCATTTGATATCATTGTCATCAAAAGGATCTCCGCACTCCGGACAGAATTTCGGCGGATGTGCCGGATCCTCCGGTTCCCAGCCGCACTTATCACATTTGTATAAAGGTGCTCCTGCCGGCTTCGGCTTGCCGCATTCCTGACAGAATTTGCCTTTGTTCACGGTTCCGCAGCTGCACGTCCATCCATCTGCTACCGGTTTGGGGCTGCCGCACTCCATACAGAACTTCCCGGTGTTACCCGTATGTCCACAACTGCATGCCCATCCCTGCGCCACTTCCTGCTGTACAGGCTGCCCAGCCTGTTGCTGCTGTGCCGCCTGCTGCGCCTGTTGCTGCTGTCCCATTGCATACAGATTCTGAATATTGGCACCGCCTGCCTGGCCGGCCATACCCATTCCCATAAAGGCCATCGCTGGTCCTGCTCCCGTATTGGAAGCTGCCATCTTCATCGCGTCTGCCTGTGCACGTGTCAATGCGGAAGCTGCACGGGAAGGATCCGTGTAAGACGCATCACGCTGCATCTCCTTAATCATCTTCTCGTCTTCTTCCGTCGCCTTGACAGAGGCAATCGTGAAAGTACCTATCTCAATTCCTCTGACATCCTTCCACTGACCTGAGAGTTCCTCATTTAAAGCCTTGGCAATCTCACCGGTGTGCGCCGGCAGTGTGGAATATCTGACTCCGGATTCTCCGATACGTGCAAATGCCGGCTGAAGCGCTGTCAGGAGCTCTCCCTTTAACTGTTCATCAATTGTCTCACGCTCATAATCCTCTGATACGTTACCGCATACATTGGTATAAAATAAAAGCGGATTCGTGATCTTGTAGCTGTATACACCAAAGCAGCGGATCCCGATATCCAGATCGATCCCTGCGCGTTCATCTACCACACGGAAGGGAATCGGATTTGGTGTTCCATACTTATTTCCCGTAATCTCTTTTGTATTAAAATAATAGATTCTCTGATCCTTCTGCGCCTCTCCGCCAAAAGTAAAACGCTTACCGATATTGCGGAATACCTGACCGATGCTTTCTCCAAGACTGCCCGCAAAGATAGACGGCTCTGTGGATGCATCATACCGGTACTCCCCAGGCTCTGCACACACCTCTGCAACCTTTCCCTGATCAATGATCAGCATGCACTGTCCATCCGCAACTGCAATGACCGATCCGCTTGTGATAATGTTCTCATCGCCCTTGGTGTTGCTGGATCTTCCCGTAACCTTCTTCCTGCCCTTAACCGCCAACACCTCCGCCGGCAATGCTTCACAGTAGAAATACTCTTTCCACTGATCCGCCATGACTCCGCCTGCAGCGCCGCTTATTGCTTTGATCAATCCCATACTACGCCCTCCAATTTGTTTTCTGTTTGATAATATATTCAATTATAGTATACTACTTTCTAAATACTTTTTGTCGTTTCTTGTATGAAAATGTGATTTTTTTACATGAATTACACCCATACAGAGCAAAAAAAGCATTTCTGAGACTACACATCTCAGAAATGCTTTTTATGATTTCAGTTAAACTAAATTATACAAGCTCGATCAGAACTTCCATTGCTGCATCGCCTTTACGCTGGCCGATCTTTACGATTCTGGTATAACCACCGTTACGGCTTGCATACTTGGGCGCGATCTCATCAAACATCTTTGCAGGCATATCAACAACCTTTGTGTTTTTCTTTCTGCCTGCGCCCTTTGCGGGAACTTCTTTTACATTGTAGAATACACGGAGCATCTGTCTTCTTGCATGAAGTCTGCTGGGAAGGTCTTTCTTGATCTCCTTCTCAACTTCCTCATATACGGTAACTTTCTTGCCGTCCACCACTTCTTTGACTCTCTTGCCGTCTTTGTCTTTCTTAGCTACCTTAGCGGTAACCTTAACGGTCTCGAAGTTGTCCTTCTCCTTAACAGCAAGTGCAATCAGGCCTTCTGCAATCTTCTGGATCTCTTTTGCCTTAGCTTCTGTCGTGCGGATCTTTCCATGGTATAAAAGACTTGTTACCTGACTTCTCAGCAGTGCCTTTCTCTGAGAAGATGTTCTTCCGAGTTTTCTGTATTTAGCCATTTTGTTTTCCTCCATTCATGGGATATCCGGCCGCGCTCATCGGACTTACCTGCCGAATATGTGTTAAGTTTCCATTCCTGTGCAAGGCAGATGCGCACCCTTTGGCTTTACCGCATCTGTCAGATGAATTCTTATGATTCATCGCTGGGGTTCAACTGCAGTCCCAGCTCTTTCAGCTTGGCAAGCACTTCCTCAAGGGACTTGCGTCCGAGGTTACGAACCTTCATCATATCCTCAGAAGTCTTATTTGCCAGTTCTTCCACTGTGTTGATTCCTGCTCTCTTTAAGCAGTTGTAAGAACGTACGGAAAGCTCCAGTTCATCAATGCTCATCTCCAGAACTTTCTCTTTCTCATCATCCTCTTTCTCTACCATGATTTCTGCGCTCTTCGCATTTTCGGAGAGATCAATGAAGAGGCTCAGATGCTCGCTGAGCACCTTTGCAGCCAGACTGACTGCCTCATCGGGAGCAAGTGTGCCGTTGGTGTACACATCCAGTGTCAGCTTATCATAATCGGTAACCTGACCTACACGGGTATTTTCAACCGTCATATTCACTCTCTCCACCGGTGTATAGATAGAATCAATTGCGATCACACCGATCGGCAGATCTTCACTCTTGTTCTTATCAGCGCTGACATAGCCTCTGCCCTTTGTAATGGTAAGCTCCATGTACAGGCGGCTGTCTTTTCCGCCACTGAGAGTTGCAATGGTAAGATCCGGATTCATGATCTCGATGTCCTGATCCACCTGGATATCAGATGCTTTCACCACACCCTCGCCCTCAAACTCAATATAAGCTGTCTTAGGCTCATTGGTTGTGCTGTTGTTCTTGATTGCCAGACTCTTGATGTTCATGATGATCTCAGTCACATCTTCCTTAACGGAAGGGATCGAGCTGAACTCATGCAGAACACCGTCAATCTTTACCTGGCTTACTGCTGCTCCCGGCAAAGAAGAGAGCATAATTCGTCTCAGGGAATTACCTAATGTGATGCCGTAGCCTCTTTCCAAAGGTTCTACAACGAATTTGCCATACTTTTTGTCTTCTGAAATTTCTGCGACCTCAATATTGGGTCTCTCAAAATCAAACATGTAATACCCTCCTTGTTATGAGCCGATGCTTAATTATTTGGAGTACAACTCGACGATAAGCATTTCGTTGACCGGAACGTCAATAACCTCTCTGGAGGGAAGTTCTTTCACGGTTCCCTTTAACGCTTCCAGATCCACATCGAGCCATTCAGGAACCAGTCTTCCGCCTGTCACTTCCACGATGTCTTTGTATCTCTGTAAGCTCTTGGATTTCTCTCTGATTTCAATCACATCACCGGCTTTCACGCTGTAGGACGGAATATTTACACATTTTCCGTTAACCAGTACATGCTTGTGGCCGACAACCTGTCTTGCCTCTCTACGTGTTCTTGCAAATCCCATTCTGAAGATGACACTGTCAAGTCTGGTCTCAAGGTAGATCATCAGGTTCTCACCTGTCTGTCCTTTAGCGCGGTCAGCTCTCTCATAGTAATTACGGAAGGGCTTCTCCAATACGCCGTAAATGAATTTTGCTTTCTGCTTCTCACGCAGCTGAAGACCATACTCGCTGACCTTCTTGCCTGCTCTTGCGGATGTTCTGTTAGACTTCTTGTCATATCCCAGATAAGCGGGCTCAAGACCAAGTGCTCTACATCTCTTTAATACGGGAACTCTGTTTACTGCCATTTCTATTTTCCTCTCTTTACTTATTGTTTACAGTACCTGTGTACCTTCTTCCAACGATTCTGTGTTAATTACCGGGAAACGCCATAACTCTTTTCCCGATAACATTTACCATTAATTATACTCTACGACGCTTGGGCGGGCGGCATCCATTGTGAGGTACCGGAGTCACGTCCCTGATACTTACTACTTCCAGGCCGCATGCCTGAAGTGCACGGATCGCTGCCTCACGTCCTGAACCGGGTCCTTTTACAAATACATCTACAGTCTTTAATCCATGGATCAGAGCAGCCTTTGTCGCTGTCTCTGCTGCCATCTGTGCGGCATAAGGAGTAGATTTCTTTGAACCTCTAAATCCAAGACCACCGGCACTTGCCCAGCTCAGGGCATTTCCCTCTGTATCTGTCAATGTAACAATTGTATTGTTAAATGAAGACTGGATATGTGCCTGTCCACGTTCAACGTTTTTCTTAACGCGCTTTTTGGTTACTTTTTTTGCAACTTTTTTAGCCATGATAAACTAACCTACTTTCCCTTTCCAAAATTATTTCTTCTTATTAGCTACTGTTCTCTTAGGACCTTTTCTGGTTCTTGCGTTTGTCTTTGTCTTCTGTCCACGTACAGGAAGTCCCTTTCTGTGACGGATTCCCCTGTAGCATCCGATCTCCTGAAGTCGCTTGATATTGAGCGCTACATCACGTCTCAAATCACCTTCTACCATGTAGTCCTTGTCGATCACTTCGCTGATCTTCTTTACTTCTTCATCTGTCAGTTCTCTGACACGAGTATCGGGATTTACCTTTGCCTCTGCAAGAATCTTGTTGGCACTTACTCTGCCGATTCCATAGATGTAAGTAAGACCGATCTCAACACGTTTGTCTCTGGGTAAGTCTACACCTGCAATACGAGCCATTCTTTGTTTCCTCCATCTCTTCCGTGTGCTGCTTATTCTTTTTTGTTTACCCGTGCAGCACCTCTACAGTTACTGTTTGATTGGGCGTTTGGTCATGTTAACGCCACCAGACATTTGTCCGGCCTCCGCTACCCTAAGCGGTATCAAATGTAATCTCCCGTAGGCTCATCTACGTTCAATTATTTAATCAGCATAAAATGCTGCAGCCGTACATAAAAATTTGACAAGAAAAAAGATTATCCTTGTCTCTGCTTGTGCTTGGGATTTTCACAGATGATTCTGATTTTTCCCTTTCTTTTGATGACTTTGCACTTCTCGCAAATAGGTTTTACTGAAGATCTAACTTTCACCTCAAACCCTCCTTTCAAAAAAGACCGTTTTACATTATA
>CAMGRE010000050.1 GCA_946061355.1 uncultured bacterium
GATGTTTGAGGTAAATATGGCTACTTGGAATTCCAGAGGACTCAGAGGCTCCACGCTGGAGGATCTGATCAACCGAACAAATGAAAAATACCGGGAAAACGGTCTGGCGCTGATTCAGAAGGTGCCGACACCGATCACGCCGATCAATATCGATAAGGAGAGCCGTCATATTACGCTTGCCTATTTTGATCAGAAGAGTACGGTGGATTATATTGGGGCGGTACAGGGGATTCCCGTCTGCTTCGACGCAAAGGAATGTGCCGTGGACACCTTCTCCCTGCAAAATATTCATGAACATCAGGTGACATTTATGGAGGATTTTGAGAAACAAGGCGGTGTGGCGTTTTTCCTGATCTATTATACCGGCAGAAATCTGATGTATTATCTGCCCTTTGCCCATCTGAAATTTTTCTGGGACCGGGCACAGCAGGGCGGCCGCAAGAGTTTCCGCTATGAGGAACTCAATCCGGATTATTTCCTGCCGCAGAAGCACGGTATCCTGGTTCCTTATCTTGACATGATCCAGAAAGATCTGGATGACAGGGAATAAATTGGTTTTGTCAGAGATAAATGTTGTTAGATATTGACACAATTCAAACAATTCGTTATACTAGACGATAGTTTCATCTGCTAATGAATTAGCACGTTAACATGATAAAGCGAAAGGATTTAGGATGTAAAATGAGTCAGAGACTGGTACATACGCCGGAGGGTGTGAGAGATATCTACGGTTCGGAATATGAAAAGAAGTTGCTCGTGGAAGAACGGATCCACAGAGTGTTAAAAGGCTATGGATATCATGATATTCAGACGCCTTCCTTTGAATTTTTTGATGTGTTTTCCAGAGAGATCGGTACAACTCCTTCCAAAGATCTGTATAAATTTTTTGACAAGGAAGGAAATACCCTGGTACTGCGACCGGACTTTACGCCCTCCATCGCCAGATGTGCCGTGAAATATTTTGCGGAGGAGAAAACACCCCTGCGGTTCTGTTATCAGGGCAATGCGTTCAGCAACACCTCCGAGCTTCAAGGAAAGTTAAAAGAGGTGACGCAGATCGGAAGCGAACTGATCGGAGATGCATCCGTGCAGGCAGATGCGGAGATGGCGGCAATGATGATCGAATCACTGCTTGCCGCAGGTCTGAAAGAATTTCAGGTGAGCATTGGGCAGGTGGATTATTACCGGGGCATCTGTGAGGAGGCCGGGCTTTCCGAGGAGATGGAGATGAGCCTGAGGGATTATATCTCTTCCAAAAATTTCTTCGGTGCGGAAGACTTCCTGATCCAGAATCACGTCTCTGAGAAGGAGAGGGCGATCCTGTTAAAATCCGCGGAACTTTTCGGCGGAGTGGAGATCCTGGAGGAAGCAAAGAATTCTGTCACCAGCGAACGGGCGATCAAAGCTGTGGAACGCCTTGAACAGATCTATCAGGCACTGTGTGTTTACGGTGTGGAGAAATATGTCTCCTTTGATCTCGGGATGCTCAGCAAATACCATTATTATACAGGTGTCATCATGCGCGGTTACACATACGGTGTGGGCGAGGCGATCGTCACGGGCGGGCGCTATGACAAGCTACTGGGATACTTCGGCAATGACAGGCCTGCGATCGGATTCATGGTTGTGATTGATTATCTGATGGAAGCACTGTCCAGACAGCATATCGGGATTCCGACGGACAGTCAGGCGGACATTATCTATTATGAGGACACTCCGGAAAGCTTCGGAGAGGCTGTCAGAGAAGCAAAGGAGCGCAGGAAGCAGGGCGAACGGATAGAATTAAGACCAAAGGAGAGACAGTGATGAGTGAAGAAATGCGTTATTTGACTTTTGCCCTTGGAAAGGGACGACTTGCCGATAAGACACTTGAACTGTTAGAGGCGATCGGGATCACCTGCGAAGAGATGAAAGATAAGAGCAGCCGAAAGCTTATTTTTGTAAACGAGGAATTGAAACTGAAATTTTTTCTGGCGAAAAATCCGGATGTCCCCACTTATGTGGAATACGGCGCGGCCGATATCGGTGTCGTTGGAAGCGATATCATCAATGAGGAGAACCGCAGAGTGTATGAAGTGCTGGATCTCGGCTTCGGGAAATGCCGTATGTGTGTCTGCGGGCCGGAGAGTGCCGGAGAACTCTTAAAACACCATGAAAAGATCCGTGTTGCGAGCAAATATCCGCATACCGCGAAGGATTACTTTTATAACAAAAAGCATCAGACTGTAGATATCATTAAGCTGAATGGCTCTGTGGAGCTGGGACCGATCGTGCAGTTGTCTGATGTGATCGTGGATATTGTGGAGACGGGATCAACACTTCGGGAAAACGGGCTGACGGTACTTGAGGAGATCTGTCCGATCTCAGCAAGAATGATCGTAAATCAGGTAAGTATGCAGATGGAATCCGCACGGATCAAAAAAATCATCGGAATGCTGCGGGAAAAGATTTAAACCGGAAAAGAGGAAGTAAAAGTTATGAGAACAGTAAAGTTGACAGAGGAAACAAGAAAGGGGCTTTTGCAGGATCTGTTAAAAAGAAGCCCTAATAACTATGGGAAATATGAGTCCATTGTCGCTCAGATCATTGAGAAAGTGCGCACCGGCGGCGATCAGGCATTATTCGGGTATACAAAGGAATTCGATCACTGTGAGCTTGACGGCAACACCATTCAGGTCACAAGGGAAGAGATTGCGGAAGCCTATGGCAAAATGGAACCTGATTTTGTGGAGGTGATCCGCAAGGCAGCTGCCAATATCCGCACCTTTCATCAGAGACAGGTTCGCAACAGTTGGTTTGATGTGCAGCCGGACGGAAGCCTCTTAGGGCAGAAAATCACACCGATCGAGAGAGCCGGCGTGTATGTGCCCGGCGGCAAGGCGGCATATCCTTCCAGTGTGCTGATGAATGTGATCCCAGCAAAGGTGGCAGGTGTGTCGGAGATCATCATGACAACGCCGCCCGGTGCTGACGGCAAAGTGAATCCGGGTACGCTTGTTGCGGCCGATATTGCCGGAGTGGATACAATCTACAAGGCAGGCGGAGCACAGGCGATTGCTGCGATGGCGTTCGGAACGGAGAGCATCCCGAAGGTTGATAAGATATCCGGCCCCGGCAATATCTTTGTGGCGCTGGCCAAGAAAGCTGTTTACGGACATGTGAGCATCGACTCCATCGCCGGCCCCAGCGAGGTGCTGGTGATCGCCGACGAGAGTGCAACGCCGAGATACGTGGCGGCTGATCTGCTCTCCCAGGCTGAGCATGACGAACTTGCATCCGCAATTCTGATCACGACCAGTGAGTCACTTGCGAAACAGGTGGAAACAGAGATAGAGGGTTTTCTCTCCACATTGTCAAGGGAGGAGATCATGCGCAAGTCTCTCGATAATTATGGCTATATTCTGTTGGCTGATTCCATGGAAGATGCGATCGACACGGCAAACGCCATTGCTTCCGAGCATCTGGAGATCCTGACAAAGAATCCGTATGAGGTGATGACGAAGATCAGGAACGCCGGCGCGATCTTCCTCGGAGAATATTCCTCCGAACCGTTGGGAGATTATTTTGCAGGACCGAATCATATCCTGCCGACCAATGGCACGGCAAGATTTTTCTCTCCGCTCGGAGTGGATGATTTTATCAAAAAGTCAAGTGTTATATCATATTCCAAAGAGGCGCTTGAGGCTGTACATAATGATGTCGAGTTGTTTGCGAGGAAAGAAGGATTGACAGCCCACGAGAACTCCATTAAAGTGAGATTTGAGTAAGGACATTTGTTCGAGAAGAATAGGAGCATTCCATGAATAAAAAATTTATTTCCTGTATGTATCTGTATAAGGAAAGGGCGGTTGCCGGATTTGCGGACAGAGATACGATAGTCAGCAAAGATCCTGCTTCGCTTGCCAAATTTTACAGTGATAACAATGCAGATGAGCTGTTGATCTTTGATCTGTCGGATTCGGATGCAGAGCACGAGGCAGCACTCGATCTGATCAAAAAAATCTGCAGCGTTGTTGAGATCCCGGTGATCGGTGCCGGAAATGTAAAGCGGATGGAAGACATCAAAAAGCTGATCTATGCAGGATGCAAAAAAGCCGCATTAAATTACTCGAAAGAGGCTGACATCGAGATAACAGAGGAGGTGTCACTCAAATTTGGAAGCGATAAAATCGTAGCATGTGTTGACAATGCACAGGTTTTATCCGATCAGGAAGTTCTCCTGAAGAAATATGTCTGTGAAGCAGTACTCGTCCGTGACGGGATATTGAACGAATGTCTGAAAACCGCACCGGTTCCTTTGATCGCAATGCTCCCGGAGATGAATCTTGACAAGTTGTTAACAACACTGGCAGAAGAGAAACTCGGGGGAATCACCGGTGCTTTGGTCAATGACAATGCCAAAGAAATCACTGCATTAAAAGCATTGTGTCTGGATAACGGGATCAGAGTCGATACGTTTGAAACGGATGTGCGATGGGAAGACTTTAAATTAAATTCCGACGGCATGATTCCTGTCATCGTACAGGATTATAAGACGGACGAAGTTCTTATGCTCGCCTATATGAATCAGGAAGCTTATGAAGCTACGTTAAAGAGCGGTAAAATGACATATTTCAGCCGAAGCAGACAGGAATTGTGGCTCAAAGGCGAGACAAGCGGACATTTTCAGTATGTCAAGAGTCTGACGGCTGACTGTGATATGGACACGATTCTTGCGAAAGTATCGCAGGTCGGCGCCGCATGCCATACAGGAAACAGGTCATGTTTTTTCAATGACATCGTCAAAAAGGAGTATCAGGAGGATAATCCGCTTAAAATCTTTGAATCTGTGCTTGATGTGATCAAAGACAGGAAAGTGAACCCGAAGGAAGGCTCCTACACGAACTATCTGTTTGACAAAGGCATTGATAAGATTCTGAAAAAACTTGGAGAGGAATGCACGGAGATTGTGATCGCTGCCAAGAACCCGAATCCCAACGAGATCAAATATGAAATCTCGGATTTCCTGTATCATATGATGGTATTGATGGTTGAGAAGGGTGTTACCTGGGAAGAGATCACGACAGAACTGGCTCAGCGTTAAAACCGGAAGCTGTTCCCTGTATTTACCAGAGAATTAAGAAATTCTTCTATGGCTTTTTGGGGAGCGCTGTGATATCCTAAAAATACAGTGGATTTACATTAGAATGCATGCTTCAAAGACTTTCTGCTGTTATGTATCATAAACTAAGGAGGATTCGTTTACATATGAGAAATTACTGGAAAAAAGCAGTGGCGATGCTGACTGCAGCGGCGTTGTGTGCTGTGATTCCCGGGACAGTATCTGAGGCGGCGGTTTCGCCGGCCCAGGCGATCGCCAAGGGAATTGATGTTTCCAAATGGCAGGGACCGATTGACTGGAACAGCGTGGCTGCCCAGGGATATACTTTTGCTTTTATCAAGATCGGCAGCAGCAAGAGTGATCTGGATCCCTATTTTGTTCCGAATATGATCGGTGCATCTGCGGCAGGTCTTCGTACGGGCGGTTATATTTATTCTTATGCAACCACACCCGAGGCTGCTGTTGCGGAAGCGACCTTTGCCGTGCAGGCTATGGCTACGATGCCGGCGTCCTTCCCGATTGCGTTTGATATAGAGGATACCGTACATAAACCGCTCTCACCGGCGCAGCAGCAGGCAATTGTCAATGCATTCTGTACCGTAATCGAGAATGCGGGCTATTATCCAATGGTATACGCCAGCAAAAACTGGTATCTCACAAGACTGGGAATGACTCAGTATGATCAGTGGGTGGCACAGTATGCTGATGCCTGTGACGCGCCGTTCCCCTTCACCGTATGGCAGGCGACGAACAAGGGCGCGGTTGCCGGCATTAAAGGAAATGTTGACATCAACTATCTTTACAAAGATTACAGTACGCAGATTATTCAGAACGGCTGGGTGATGCGTAAAGGATTCAACTATTTCTATGAGAATTGGCATATGAAGACAGGCTGGATCAACTACGGCGGATTCATGTGGTATTCAGATGCGATGGGGCGTATGGTGACCGGCTGGCAGGATCTGGAGAACAACGGAACAAAACGTTATTTCCTGCCGGAAGGACCGATGGCGGTCGGTATTACCAAAGTAGGTGACGCCACTTACTATTTTGCGCCTGACGGTATTATGCAGACGGGTTGGCAGAACATCGGCGGGCTCCGTTATCTGATGAATGCGGAAGGCAAGATGCAGTTTGGCTGGTACAAGGCTCCCGAAGGGACCTATTATCTTGCAGATACCGGTGCCATGGCAACAGGCTGGGTGACGCTTGGCGGTAAGAATTATCACTTTGATGAGCAGAGTGGTCTGATGTCCGCTTCCACCTTTGTAAATACAGGCGGTGTGCGCTTCTATGTGGACACGGACGGTTCCATGGTGAAAGGGTTCAAGAACATCAACGGAGCAAACTACTATTTTGCTGCGGACGGTTCCATGCAGGTTGGCCTGATTCCTGTGGATGGCAAGACTTATTACTTCAATACAGATGGTGTGATGCAGACGGGCTGGCAGGTGATCGGTGGTCAGAAATTCTACTTTGATCCCGCAACAGGCGCTATGCAGACGGGCTGGATCACAGATGCGACAGGAAGCTACTATCTGGCTCCGAACGGCGCCTCGCTCACCGGCTGGCAGACGATCGGTGGTAAGCAGTATCACTTTGATGAAGCGACAAACGCTATGAGTGTCAACACATTGGTGAACACGAACGGTGTTAACTTCTATGTGGGTATGGACGGAACCATGCAGACAGGATGGCAGAATATCGGTGGCATGCTGTATTATTTCCAGGATAGCGGAAATATGGCTGTGAACGTCCAACTTAACATTGGCGGTATTGATTATCTCTTCGATGCGAACGGCATCGGAGCGCCGGTAATGGCTCCGATCCCCGGCATTGCAGGCGTTGTACAGTAAAACAGAATAACCGTATAAAAAAATGAGAGGCCGTTGTGTCAATGGATGCAGCGGCTTCTTTTTTGAGTATGCAAAATCGCTTCTGGCGTATTCTGCATCATATCCGATACACAGAAGTCATATGATGTATCAAAACTCACATCGGAGTATTTCTTATGAGTTCAGAGCATTCACATCTTTCTCTGGAACAGAAAATGCGTATTGTACAGCAGCTTCGTGAGAACAGCAGAAATAATACCGGCATTATGCACGGAATTTCCGACAGAGACAGGATTTATGAAGAGGACCAGTGCGAAAAGCCTTTTTCAACATGGAAACTCCGCGCTGCAATTGCATGTGTGCTTTTTATGGCGTTCTGTGTCATGTACACAAAAGGCGAGAGCTTTCTGGGGGTGACAGCCTCGCAGGTCATGAATGCGGTGGAAGAAGATTACACCGCAAATCTATTTGATTTTGTAGAGGAGATACCGTATACTTTACATGATGTGACGCCATAAGTGTCACGGTAAAGGAGAAACAATGAATAAACTGGCATTATCAGATGAAATTCTGTTAAAGGTAGAGAAACCGGCACGTTATATCGGGAATGAAGTGAACAGCGTGGTCAAGGACAAATCCAAAATTGATGTCCGTTTTGCCATGTGCTTTCCGGATGTCTATGAGATCGGTATGTCCCATCTGGGAATCCAGATCTTATACGATATGTTGAACCGGTTTGAAGATGTGTGGTGTGAGAGAGTCTATTCTCCGTGGATAGATCTGGATCAGATCATGAGAGCGCAGCAGATCCCTCTGTTTGCGTTGGAATCCCAGGATCCCGTCAAAGAGTTTGATTTCCTCGGAATCACGATCCAATACGAGATGTGTTATACCAATATCCTGCAGATCCTTGATCTTGCCGGGATCCCTTTGATGGCAGAGGAACGAACTGATTCGGATCCGATCGTGATCGGCGGTGGACCCTGTGCCTACAATCCGGAGCCTCTGGCTGACTTTTTTGATTTGTTTTATATCGGAGAAGGTGAAACTCAGTACCGGGAACTGATCGATCTGTATAAAGAAAACAGAGCTCAAAGCGGCAGCCGCAGGGACTTTCTGCGCAAGGCTGCAAAGCTTCCCGGGATTTATGCTCCCTCTTTTTATCAGGTCTCTTATCATGCAGATGGGACGATTGACCGCTTTTATCCTACAGAGGAGGGAATTCCCGCAATAATAGAAAAAGAACTTGTATCGGATGTGACGGATACTTATTATCCTGAAAAACCTGTCGTACCTTTTATTAAGGTGACACAGGACAGAGTTGTGCTGGAGATCCAGCGCGGATGCATCCGCGGCTGCCGTTTCTGTCAGGCCGGGCAGCTTTACCGACCGGTGCGTGAACGCGATGTGGACATGCTGAAGGAATACGCCGTGAAGATGTTAAAAAACACGGGACATGAAGAGATTTCCCTAAGCTCCTTAAGCTCCAGTGATTACTCTAAGCTGGAGGAGCTGGTTAGCTTTCTGATGGAGACCTGTACCAGAGAACACGTCAATATCTGTCTGCCGTCCTTGCGCATCGATGCCTTTTCTCTTGATGTGATGAATAAAGTTCAGGATGTCAAAAAAAGCAGTCTGACTTTTGCGCCTGAAGCGGGCAGTCAGAGGCTCAGAAATGTGATCAACAAAGGATTGACCGAGGAAGTCATTCTTGAGGGCGCAGTGGAGGCGTTTAAAGGTGGGTGGAGTCGCGTTAAGCTATATTTTATGCTGGGACTTCCGACGGAAACGGAAGAGGATATCCGCGGTATTGCAGAGCTCTCAAACAAGATTGCTGCCGCCTATTACGAAACAGTGCCTAAGCAAAAACGCAACGGGAAATGTCAGATCGTTGCGAGTACTTCTTTCTTTATTCCGAAGCCGTTCACACCATTTCAGTGGGCGCCCCAGTGCACGAAGGAACAGTTCCTTGACAAGGCCTATCTGACAAGAACTGCAATCATGGAGCAGTTAAACCAGAAGAGTATCAAGTATAATTGGCATGAGGCTGATGCCAGTGTGCTGGAAGGTGTGTTTGCAAGAGGAGATCGCCGCGTGGCAAAGGTGATCCTGCGTGCCTATCAGAAAGGATGTCTGTACGACGCGTGGGGCGAGACTTTCAAAAATGATGTATGGCTGGAAGCTTTTAAGGAATGCGGACTTGATATCGGCTTTTATACCACAAGAGAGCGTTCCTTAGACGAAGTCTTTCCGTGGGATTTCATAAGCTGCGGCGTCTCAAAGGAATTCTTAAAACGAGAGTGGAAACGTGCACTTTCGGAACAGGTGACGCCAAACTGCCGGATGCAGTGTCAGGGCTGTGGTGCAGCGCAGTACAAGTGTGGTGTATGCTTTGAGAAACGAAATGAAAGTGATTCTATGACACCCACAGAGGGAGGCGCATTATGAAGGTAAGAATTCAGTTTTCCAAGCACGGCGTTATGAAGTTTATCGGGCATCTTGATATCATGAGATATTTTCAGAAGGCGATGCGGAGGGCGGATGTGGATATCGCTTACTCGGGCGGTTACAGCCCTCATCAGATCATGTCCTTTGCCGCGCCGCTCGGCGTCGGATTGGAGAGTGACGGAGAATATCTTGACATTGAAGTGAATTCTCATAACGGAGCTGAACATATGAAGCAGGCTCTCAATGCGGTAATGGTTGACGGCATCCGGATTCTGTCCGTCAGAATGCTTCCGGACCAGGCTAAAAATGCCATGGCAAGTGTGGCTGCAGCCGGCTATCTGGTCAGATTCCGCAAAGGGTATGAACCTGACTTTGATTATCAGGGGACTTTGCAGGATTTTTATGGACAGGATACCATTCCTTTTGTTAAACAGACAAAGAATAGCGAGATTGAGCTCAACCTGAAACCGGCAATCTATGAACTTGAGATCCGGGATGAAGCCGTTTATATGCTTGTGGATGCCAGTAGCGCCGGAAATATCAAACCGTCTATGGTGATGGAGGCATTTTACCGTTTCAGGGAAAAAGATTTGCCAGAATTTGCTCTCCAGATCACGAGAACAGATACGTATACAGCGATAGAAGAAGACGGGATAAAGCATTTTATTCCTCTTCGTGATGTAGGAATTGCATTTTAGGAAAAAACAGACAATGAATACTGTGTTGCTTGTCAGACGTAACAACAAAATATTGACGCTTCTGTATCAGGACAATCGACTGCTACGTGCGGAAGCTTGTGATGAAACAGATTCTGTGTTGGACAGCATTTATCTCGGCAGGGTAAAAAAGGTGATTCCGAACATCGGCGCAGCCTTTGTGGAATTCATGCCGGGGAAGCTCTGTTTCCTGCCGTTTACGGACTGTAGAGAGCCTGTTCTTGCCAACCGTCAGTATGAGGGATCGTTTCAGGGAACTTTAAAGGCAGAGGATGAGATTGCCGTACAGATCGTCAGAGATGCCTCGGGCACAAAAGAATATGGAGCCACGGCAGATCTGAGCTTTGCAGGGAAGTATCTTGTGCTTACCATAGGAAAGCGCCAGACGGGATTTTCTGCGAAGTTATCAAAGCAGCAAAAAACACTGCTCAGGGAACTCATCTCAGAGGATGAAACTTTTCGGAGTCTTTTGAGTCGTTACGGTCTTGTATTTCGAACGAATGTAATCGCACTGCTTCAGAAAGATTGTGAACCTCGTTCCAGAAACACAAATACAGGGCTTTCGGAATGTGCGGACAGGATAAAAGAGGTGCTCATAAAAGAAGCATGTTTTTTGATGGAGCAGGCGGATACGCTTAGGGAGAATGCCCCTCACAGAACATGTTATTCGACTTTAAAAAAAAGCGGGACTCCGTACATCAAAGCCCTTCAGAATTATTATGAATGGGAGTATGACAGGATCGAAACGGATGACGATCAGATTTTCCATGAACTTGAGCAGTATTGTATTGAACATCAATTAGACAGCACATTAAAAAAACTTGTCTATTATCAGGATGAACTACTGCCTCTGTCAAAGCTTTACAGTGTTGAGGCAAGACTTGCAGAAGCACTTGACAGGAAGGTCTGGATGAAATCGGGAGCATATCTTGTTATTGACAGAACAGAAGCATTAACCTGTATTGATATCAATTCCGGAAAATGTGTAGATAAGAAAAACCCTCAGGAACATTATGAACGGATCAATCTTGAGGCGGCTGATGAGATTGCACATCAGCTGATGCTGAGGAATCTGTCAGGCATCATTATCATTGATTTTATCAATATGGAATCCGAAGAGGCAAACCGGAGAGTTATGCAGCGTCTTAGGACTGTCCTTTCACGAGATCCGGTCAAGACGGTTGTCTATGATATGACGCCGCTCGGATTGGTTGAGGTCACAAGGAAAAAGGGAAAAAAAACGTTATGTGAACAGCTCACGGAACAATAAGAAATGGTTTGAGACAATTAAAATCTATATAAAGGAGTCAGCATGAAGTTTACTGGAATCAAGAAGATAAAAGACGGCAAATATCTGAAAAATTATGAATTGAGCTATATCAATAAAGCCGGAAAGGAAAAGAGATATGAAATGGTTAGCCGCCATGAGATCCATTCTCCGGAGGAGATCGGCAGAGCTCCAAGCGGTGTTTCCATCGTGGCTTTTCATGAGGATAAGCTTCTTTTACTGCGCGAGTTCAGAATGAGTGTGAACAAGACGATCTTTAATCTCTGTGCCGGGATGATCAATCCCGGAGAAACAATAGATGAGTGCATTGAGAGAGAACTTTATGAGGAAACAGGACTTCAGGTAAAACGTGTGATCGATATTCTTCCGCCTTCCTATGCCGCGGTCGGTATTTCCGATACCAGTACATATATTGCATTTGTGGAAGTAGACGGCGCATTTGAAGATCATACCTCTGACAATGAAGAGATCGAGGCAGCTTTTTACAACAGGGAGCAGGTTGCCGATTTGCTTAAAACAGAAGAGTTCAGTTCACGTTCCCAGGTAATTGGATATTATTTCAGCAGAGGGCTTGACATCACTGGGAATGAATGCTAAAATATTCGAGTATGCCGCATAGCGAGGTAAAAGTATGCCCTTTTGAGGGGTATCACCAAAGCTAGCGAGTAAAGAGTATAGGAGGTGTCCCTATGTACGCAATTATTGCAACTGGTGGAAAGCAGTACAAGGTTTCTGAAGGTGATATCATCAAAGTTGAGAAGCTTGATGCAGAGGCCGGCAATACTGTTACTTTTGATCAGGTTCTTGCGGTGAGCGATAAAGAACTCAAGGTTGGCGCTGATGTTGCATCTGCTACTGTAACAGCTACTGTTATGGATCAGGGCAAGTTCAGAAAAGTCGTTGTATACAAGTACAAGAGAAAGACCGGCTACCACAAGAAGAATGGTCACAGACAAGCATACACACAGGTTAAGATTGATAAGATCAATGCATAATTTTGGTTGATTGTTATTATTTTAAGATCAGAAGTGTGAAGCGGTTATGATCAGGATTACAATTTATCAATCTGCAGAACATGGTTACAGAGGTTTCCTTTGCAAGGGACATGCCGGATATGCCGATTCCGGTGAGGATATCGTCTGTGCGGCGGTTTCCGTACTGGTGATCAATACGGTGAATTCCATCGAGAAGTTTGGCGGTCAGCCATTCACCTGCGAGACAGAGCAGCAAGACGGTGTTATTGATTTTCGGCTGAAAGAAGCTCCCACGGCAGAGACAAAGCTTTTGCTTGATTCCATGGTGCTTGGATTGACAGAGGTCGAGAAAGACCACAAGCAGTATTTAAAATTAAACTTTAAGGAGGTGTAAGAC
>CAMGRE010000051.1 GCA_946061355.1 uncultured bacterium
TATGGGCAGATTTTTTTCTGTTATTTTCAGGAAAACGAATATTCGGAAGTCACGGTACATAGATTTTACAAAATGAATGGAAATATCATCATCATTTTTCAGAATCGGAGGATCGGAAGGGGATAGAAATGGATACAGGAAGGGAATATGATCTCTATCGCGACATACAGATAAGAACGGGAGGGGAGATCTACCTTGGTGTAGTAGGACCGGTGAGAACGGGAAAATCTACATTTATCAAGCGGTTTATGGATCTTCTGGTGCTTCCCTATATGACGGACGAACATGCGAAGGAGCGCGCACAGGATGAATTGCCGCAGAGTTCCGGCGGGAAGACGATCACTACCACAGAGCCCAAGTTTATCCCGAAGGAAGCGGCGGAGGTGACGCTCAGAGGGGATGTACCCGTGAAGGTGCGGCTGATCGACTGTGTCGGGTATATGGTGAAAGGAGCTGCGGGGCACATGGAAGAGGATGAGGAGCGGATGGTCAAAACGCCGTGGTTCGATCACGAGATTCCTTTCACACAGGCGGCGGAGATCGGGACCAGAAAGGTGATAAGTGACCATTCCACTATTGGCATTGTCGTGACGACGGACGGCAGTTTCGGAGAGATTCCCAGAGAGAATTACATAGAGGCGGAAGAAAAGACGGTACAGGAGCTGAAAAAACTCAGAAAGCCGTTCGTGGTACTGCTGAATACGGAAAAGCCATTTTCGGAAGAGACAGGAAGGATGGCAGCGGAACTTCAGGATAAATACGGGGTTGCGGTGCTGCCGGTGAACTGTGAACAGTTAAAACGTGAGGACATTTATCATATTCTGGAAAACGTTCTCTACGAATTTCCTCTTTCCGTGGTGGAGTTTTATCTGCCCGGATGGGTGGAAATGTTGCCAGTGACTCATCTGGTCAAAGCAGAGATTATCGAACAGGCTGCCAATCTGGTAAAGGACATGAATACCATACGGGATGTGCTGAACAGTCCGATGGAGATGGAGAGCCAGTACATCAAGCGATGCAAGATGGATGGAATCCACATGGATGAAGGTGTCGCGAAGATCGTTCTGGAGGTTGAGGAAGCCTATTATTATCAGATGCTCAGCGAACTGATCGGAGATGAGATCACGAGCGAGTACCAACTTGTAAACGTCATGAGAGAGCTTGCCAGGATGAAGCGGGAATACACAAAAGTGCTCCATGCGCTGGAGTCGGTGCGCGCCAAGGGATACGGGGTGGTGACACCGGAGCGGGATGAGATCACGCTGGCAACTCCGGAAGTGATACGGCACGGTAATAAATATGGCGTCAAGATCAAGGCCGAAAGCCCGTCCATCCATATGATACGGGCAAATATCCAGACGGAGATCGCGCCGATTGTCGGGACGCAGGATCAGGCGGAGGATCTGATCCGGTATATCACGGATGCGGGTGCCGACGGAAACGGAATCTGGGAGACCAATATTTTCGGCAAAACCGTGGAGCAGCTCGTGCGTGATGGGATTGCAGGCAAGATCGCCATGATCGGGGATGAGAGCCAGATGAAGCTACAGGAGACCATGCAGAAGATTGTCAACGATTCCAATGGCGGCATGGTCTGCATTATCATATGACGGTATAAGTTGGCGGATGTGCACATCAGTGTGGCTTTGCAGCTGAAGGAACGTGGAAAAGTCCGGCGGGGAAACTTGCCCGGACTTTTGTCATGTGCTATACTTTGCTTAACGCGAGTTTTGGACAGGGCAGGTGGTTGAAATGGAAAAGAACGGCAAAGTGCAACAACTGATCGAAGCAGCGCTTGAGGCGAGGGAACACTCGTATGCGCCATATTCCCATTTTCATGTGGGAGCAGCACTTATGACAGCTGAAGGCAGGGTATATCAGGGCTGTAATATTGAGAACGCTTCTTATACGCCGACGATCTGTGCGGAGCGCAATGCATTTTTTAAAGCAGTGTATGAGGGAGAGCGTAACTTTGAGATGATCGCCATTGCCGGGAGTCCGGAGGGACCGTGCACCGATTATGCGGCGCCCTGTGGCGTATGCAGGCAGGTGATGATGGAATTCTGTGATCCGAAAGCGTTTCGCGTGATCATTGCCAAATCTTCGGAAGAATATCTGGAATACGGACTTGAGGAACTCCTGCCGCTCGGTTTCGGACCTTCCAATCTGAAAGGATGATCTGCCATGAAAGTGACTTATATCGATCATAGCGGGTTTTGTGTTGAACTTGATCAGTATGTGCTTTTGTTTGATTATTTCAGAGGCAGCCTGCCATTATGGAGTCTGGAGAAGGAGATCCTGGTATTTGCCTCCCATAAGCACTACGACCATTTTGATTTCAAAATATTTGACCTGATCGGTCAATATAGAAAAATCCATTTTTTCCTCGGATCGGATATTCGGCTTAGTGACAGATATCTGGAGAGGAACGGTGTGGATCCCGGTGTGAAGGCTGCACTTACGAATCTGGGGAAAAATACGCAGACACAGTGGAATGACGTGACGATCCGCACGCTGCGCTCCACGGATGCCGGCGTGGCATTTGTTGTCGAGGCAGAGGGAAAAACGATCTATCATGCGGGCGATCTGAACTGGTGGCACTGGGAAGGAGAGGATCCTGCATGGAACCGCCAGATGGAGAAGGATTATAAGCAGGAGATCGACACACTGGCAGGACAGCATTTTGATCTGGCGTTTGTGCCGCTTGATCCAAGACTTGGCCGTTCGTATGACAAAGGGCTGCTTTATTTTTTGGAGCAGACAGATGCGGATATGGTATTTCCGATGCATATGTGGGGAAAATATGACACCATCACCCGGTTCGTGACGAGTCCGGAAGGGAAAAGGTATGCCGGACGCATCGCGGATATCAGGCGGACGGGACAGGAATTTCTGATCGGAGGCGGAACGGAATGAAAGTGACTTTGTATACGGATGGCTCCGCAAGAGGCAATCCGGAAGGACCCGGAGGATACGGAGCAGTGCTGCATTACATTGACAGAACCGGCACACTCCATGAGAGAGAATACAGTGCCGGTTACAAAAAGACCACCAACAACCGGATGGAGCTGATGGCGGTGATTGTTGGACTGGAAGCACTGACAAAACCCTGTGAGGTGGAGGTGGTATCCGATTCCAAATATGTGACGGATGCGTTTAACAAGAACTGGATTGACGGGTGGCTCAAGAAGAACTGGAAGGGAGCTTCCGGTCCTGTCAAAAATGTCGATCTGTGGAAACGTCTGCTCAGGGCGAAGGCACCGCATCAGGTTACCTTTACCTGGGTGAAAGGTCATGCAGGTCATCCAGAGAATGAGCGCTGCGACATATTGGCAACCGGTGCGGCCGACGGCACGGATCTGCTTGACGATGTGATATTATAGTTTGTATAATAGATGATGATCGGGAACAAGGAAATATCAGGGAGAAAGGAAAGAGCGAAATGGTAAATCTGATGGCATTTTTAAGCTGGTTTGTATCCTATCTGCTGTTGTTTGGCATTATTGTGGCATTAGTGATCGTGGCATGCTTTATCGGTATCCGGATCAGAAAGGCAAAGGATGCAAAGGCGGCGCTCGAGAAACAGGAGACGGCTCCTGACGAAAAACAGTGAGAAAAAATGAGGTGAAGGAATCCCTGGGAGAGGGGTTCCTTTTTTGTGTGCAAAAAAACTGTCTGCGACAGCCATTTTGTATTTCATAACTTGACAGGGCAAAGGGCTTCCACTATACTGGAACTGTACGGCAAAACACAAGATATTGTGGTAAAAATGTTACAAACATTCTATATCGTGTAAGAACAATGTGAGGAGAGGGTGGCATGGCAGAAGCACAGAAAGAAAAGGTAATTGATTATGGCAGGGAATATCAGCCAAAGTCCAAGGTGTGGGTGATCAAGAAGGACGGGAGCAGGGAGGTATTTAACGTCCAGAAGGTTATCAATGCAGTGGGAAAATCCGCTTATCGCGCTTTGACAAAATTTACGGAGGAGGAGCAGCGCCATATCTGCAAGTATGTGGTGGATAAGGTGGATGAGCTGGAACAGGATCAGATTCCGATCCCTGTCATGCACAATATTGTCGAGAGTGCCCTGGAGGAAGTCAAGCCGATCGTGGCAAAAAGCTATCGCGATTATCGCAATTACAAGCAGGATTTTGTGCGGATGCTTGATGACGTATACAAAAAGAGCCAGTCGATTATGTATATCGGTGACAAGGAGAATGCGAATACGGATTCCGCACTGGTTTCGACCAAGAGAAGTCTGATCTTTAATCAGTTGAATAAGGAGCTTTATCAGAAATTCTTTATGACGACCGAGGAGATACAGGCATGCCGTGACGGCTATATCTACGTTCATGATATGTCGGCGCGCCGCGATACCATGAACTGCTGTCTGTTCGATGTGCAGAGTGTCCTGACAGGCGGATTTGAGATGGGAAATATCTGGTACAACGAGCCCAAAACATTGGATGTTGCATTTGATGTCATCGGTGATATTGTATTGAGCGCGGCTTCCCAGCAATATGGCGGATTCACCGTGCCGAGCGTCGATCTGATCTTAGAGCCCTATGCGGAGAAATCCTATAACAGGGACATTGAGAAATATCTCCGTCTCGGCATCGACCGCGAGACTGCAGAGAAGGAAGCATATAATGATGTCGTGAAAGAGTTTGAACAGGGCTTTCAGGGGTGGGAGTACAAATTCAATACTGTGGCGAGCAGTCGTGGCGACTATCCTTTCATCACAGTTACTGCCGGCACGGGAACGGGGCGGTTCGCAAAGCTTGCGACGATCTCCATGCTGAATGTCCGCAGGAAAGGACAGGGAAAAACCGGACACAAGAAGCCGGTGCTTTTCCCCAAGATCGTGTTCCTGTATGATGAGAATCTGCACGGTCCGGGTAAAGAGCTTGAGGATGTGTTCGAGGCGGGTGTGGAGTGTTCCGCCAAGACAATGTATCCGGACTGGCTGTCACTGACCGGAAAGGGATATATCGCCAGCATGTATAAACAGTACGGCAAGATCATCTCTCCGATGGGGTGCCGGGCTTTCCTTTCTCCGTGGTATGAGAGGGGTGGCATGCACCCGGCGGATGACAAGGATGTGCCTGTTTTTGTCGGACGTTTTAACATCGGTGCGGTATCGCTGCATCTTCCCATGATCCTTGCCAAGGCAAGACAGGAGAGCAGAGATTTCTATGAGGTGTTGGATTATTATCTGAATCTGATCCGTCAGCTCCATATCAGGACTTATGCATATCTGGGAGAGATGCGTGCGTCCACAAATCCGTTGGCTTACTGCGAGGGCGGTTTCCTCGGCGGACATCTGAAACTGACCGACAAGATCAAGCCGATCTTAAAATCAGCCACAGCATCCTTTGGCATCACGGCATTTAATGAGCTGCAGGAACTGTATAACGGAAAGTCGCTGGTTGAGGACGGCGCATTTGCACTTGAGGTGCTCGAGCATATTAATCAGAAGATTAATGAGTTCAAGGAGGAGGACGGCAATCTGTATGCGATCTACGGCACTCCCGCCGAGAACCTCTGCGGGCTTCAGGTGAAACAGTTCCGGAAAAAGTACGGTATCGTGGAGGGCGTGTCCGACAGGGAGTACGTGAGCAACAGCTTCCATTGCCATGTGACTGAGGATATCACGCCGATCGAGAAGCAGGATCTGGAGTACCGTTTCTGGGAACTTGCCAACGGCGGAAAGATCCAGTATGTGAAATATCCGATTGATTATAATCTGGAGGCGGTCAAGACATTGATCCGCAGAGCCATGGATATGGGCTTTTACGAGGGCGTTAATCTGTCCCTTGCCTATTGCGACGATTGCGGACATCAGGAGCTGGAGATGGACGTCTGTCCCAAGTGCGGTAGCCGTAACCTTACCAAGATTGACAGAATGAACGGTTATCTGTCTTATTCCCGCGTGCATGGGGATACCCGTCTGAACGATGCCAAGATGGCAGAGATTGCAGACAGGAAGAGCATGTGACGGAGGAATTGACATGAGATATCATAATATAACGAAGGACGACATGCTGAACGGAGATGGTCTGCGTGTGGTTCTCTGGGTTGCAGGGTGTGAGCACTGTTGCAAAGAGTGTCAGAATCCGATCACATGGGATCCGAACGGTGGCCTGTTGTTTGATGAGTCAGCCAGGAAAGAGGTTTTTGATCAGCTTGACAAGCCGTATATTTCCGGTATTACATTTTCCGGAGGAGACCCTCTTCATCCGGCAAATGTGCTTGACGTGCGCGGTCTGATGGCAGAGATCAGGGAGAAGTATCCGGATAAGACGATCTGGCTGTATACGGGTGACATCTGGGAAAATATACGCAATTATCCGATGATGCAGTACGTTGATGTACTGGTGGACGGGGAATTCCACATTGCGGAGAAGGATGAAAAACTGATGTGGAAGGGAAGCAAGAATCAGCGTGTGATCGATGTGCAGGCAACATTGAAGCAGGGAGAAGGGGCGGAACCCGTACTGCACTGCGGTGATTATAATCCGAATTGACTGATATAGTCAAGATGGGTGTAAACTGCCGCTGCGATTGATATAAGGAGAAAAAAACAATGCAGAGAATCGCAACATTTCAGAAAGTGAGCAAAGAGCGTTTTATACAGGATTTCATGGATTCTGTTTCCGGTTATAATGCAGAGGATGCCGGCAGACTGTATGAGGAGATTAGATTGCCGAAGCGTGCGACAAAGGGCAGCGCAGGGTATGACTTCTATGCGCCGGTGACGTTTACGTTGCATCCCGGTCAGACGATCAAGCTGCCGACAGGGATCCGTGCACAGATGGAGGAAGGCTGGGTGCTTTCTCTCTATCCACGGAGTGGGCTTGGATTCAAATATCGGTTGCAGCTGAATAATACGGTGGGTATCATTGACAGTGACTATTTCTATTCCGACAATGAGGGACACATTATGGCCCGGATCACGAATGATTCCAATGAGGATAAGGTTCTGCAGGTAGAGCAGGGAACAGGATTTATGCAGGGAATCTTTACACAGTTTGGCATCACGACGGATGATGATGCGGACGGCGTGCGAAACGGCGGTTTCGGAAGTACAACAAAATAGTGCTTGCTTTCATACGATGAATAAAAAAACTCCTTTTACAGACAATAAAAGAAATATTGTCCGAAAGGAGTTTTTTGTTGTGGGAAAAAAGATGGAAGGCACAGAGCAGGAACGAAACGGTGAGAAACGATTGATGATGACGGATAGATTACAGGAGAGTATGCAGTATCTGAACAGGCGGCTTGCGGTGGACAAGAACTTTGACATGTTATACCGCGTTATCCATATCGGCGGAAAGGAAGCGGCCTTTTATTTTATTGACGGGTTCTGCAAGGATGAGATGATGGAGAAGCTGCTCCAGTATTTCATCAGCATTAAGGAAGACGAGATGAGTGAGGATGTCCACGGCATGCTCAAAAAGCATATGCCGTATGTCGAGGTGGATGTCAGTGATCAGTGGGAGACGATCATCCGCAATATCATGTCGGGCGTTTTTGGATTATTTATTGACGGTTATGAGAAATGTATCCTGATCGATTCCAGAACCTATCCCGCGAGAAGTGTGTCGGAGCCGGAGAAGGACAAGGCCCTGCGTGGTTCCAAGGACGGCTTTGTGGAGACGGTGGTGTTTAACACGGCGTTGATCAGAAGGCGTATCCGGAGCACGGAGCTTCGCATGGAGATGCTGAATGCCGGGGACAGTTCCCAGACGGATATTGTGTTGTGCTATATGGAATCGAGAGTCAATCAGGATTATCTGCAGAAGCTTAAGACACGTATCAGTGAGATCAAGGTGGACGCGCTGACGATGAATCAGGAGAGCCTGGCGGAGTGTCTGTATAAGCGGTGCTGGTATAATCCTTTTCCCAAATTTAAGTTCACGGAGCGTCCGGACACGGCTGCGGCACAGATCCTGGAGGGAGATATTGTGATCCTGGTGGACAATTCGCCCTCCGCCATGATCACGCCGACCACTGTCTTTGACGTGGTTGAGGAAGCGGATGACTATTATTTCCCGCCGATCACAGGGACCTATCTGCGCCTGTCTCGCTTTCTGATCGCTGTGCTGACCTATTTCCTGACACCGACATTTCTGTTGCTCATGCAGAATCCGGAATGGATACCGGAGAGCTTTGCTTTTATCATGGTGAAGGATACGATCAATATCCCGCTGATCTGGCAGTTTATCCTGCTGGAACTTGCGATAGACGGTCTGCGTCTTGCGGCAGTCAATACACCGAACATGCTCAGCACACCGCTCAGTGTACTGGCAGCGCTCGTGCTCGGGGAATTCTCCGTCAACAGCGGGTGGTTCAACAGTGAGGTCATGCTTTATATGGCGTTTGTGGCGATCGCAAACTATACACAGGCGAGCTATGAACTTGGGTATGCGTTAAAGTTCATGAGGATCCTGAATCTGATCCTGACAAGTATATTCGGCCTTTGGGGATATGTTGCTGCCGTTGTTTTCTGCATTGTAGCGATTGTATGCAACCGGACGGTGGCAAGCACCAGCTATATTTACCCGCTGGTTCCGTTTGACGGCAAAAAACTTTGCAGGAGATTTTTCAGACTGAGACTGCCGGAGGCGAGAAAGTAGAGCAGATCGAGCGGGAACAACGCTGCCGGTTAACATGTATTTTTCCTGATGCATACAGGCAATGAGCGTTGTATTCCAAAGATACAAGTGATAAAATATATCAGGAAAATCATAAGAGATATCGAAAGGCAGAGAAGTCATGACGTTGTATGAAGGAACAAAGGATAAAAGCTATCGTGTGGAAGGGCTTTTTGTGGAAGAGGCAGTGACCAGACGGCTTCAGGCGCTTGGCTTAAATGACGGCACTGTCCTTAAAATTTTAAACAGGAAAAAACGGGGCGCGATGATTATACAGGTGCGGGGCACCAGACTTGCTTTGGGAAAGCACATTTCTTCCTGCATTGAAGTGAAGGAGGAAGCATAAAATGGAGCATGTTAACACGGCTGATGGAAAAAGAGAAGTCCATGTGGCATTTGTCGGGAATCCGAACTGCGGAAAAACAACACTGTTCAATGCCCTGACAGGGTCCAAATTAAAGGTGGCAAACTGGCCGGGCGTTACCGTGGAGAAAAAAGAGGGCAGTGCGGTCTATGAAGATTGTAATCTGACACTGATCGATACCCCCGGTATCTATTCTCTGACCTGTTACACCATAGAGGAGAAGGTGACCAGGCAGTGTGTTATGGATGATGACATAGAAGTGATCGTCAATATTGTAGACGCTTCGTCGCTTGAGCGTAACCTCTATCTGACGTTACAACTTCTGGAGCTCGGCAAGCCGGTGGTGCTGGCACTCAATATGATGGATATCGTGAAGGAACGCGGCATGGAGATTGACTTGCACAGACTGCCGGAACTTCTCGGTGGGATCCCTGTGGTCCCGGTATCTGCGGCAAAGCGTACCGGGCTTGAGATCCTGCTTCATGCCGTGGTCCATCATTATGAGGAAGGACCGTCGTCCCATGTGGTGACCTACAGGCAGGATATTGAGGAGAAGATCGCGAAGCTTGAGGTGGTGATGCAGGCGCGGTTTCCGGATCACGCATCGGTGCGCTGGCATGCGATCAAGCTGATGGAAGATGACGAGGATGTCTGGCGCGAGCATCCCGTTTCGGTCACCGATATTGTGGATCGCAATTATGAGAAAGATATCATCCAGCAGAAGTATCAGTACATAGAAACAATTGTCAAAGAAGTGTTGTTTCACAAGGAGAAGAAAGCAGCCTTTACCGAGAAAATCGACAGTGTCCTGACACATTCTTTCTGGGGTGTGCCCGTCTTTTTGATGATCATGGGGCTGGTGTTTTTCCTGACATTTTCAGTCGGGGATTTCCTGAAAGGCGGATTTGAGGTAGTGATCTCATTTTTGTCGGTGGAGGCGGAAACCATTCTCACTTCTGTCGGCTGTGCCGGTTGGCTGATCTCGCTGATCACGGACGGCATCATTGCGGGGGTGGGAGGGATCCTTACGTTTATTCCCAATATCGTGATCCTGTTCCTGGCACTTGCGATTCTGGAAGACAGCGGGTACATGTCCAGAGTGGCGTATGTGATGGACGGTATCATGGGGAAAGCCGGACTCTCGGGTAAGGCGTTCCTGCCGATGGTACTGGGATTCGGATGTACCGTGCCGGCCATCATGGCAACCAGAGCGCTTGAGACGGAGCATGACAGGCGCAAGACGATGCTTGTCACGCCGTTTATGTCATGTTCTGCAAGACTGCCTATTTATGTTTTGTTTTCGGATATGTTTTTCCCGAGACATTCTGTGATTGCAGCGTTCTCCATGTATGTGATCGGTATGCTCGTTGCGATTGCCATAGCGCTGCTTATGCAGAAATTTGAGAAAGGGCAGGAAAACGAATCGCTGCTGATTGAACTTCCGGAATATAAGAGACCGAACGGAAGGACCATTGCCATCTATGTGTGGGCAAAGCTCAAGGACTATCTGGAGAAGGCGGGAACGGTGATCTTTGTGGCATCGATCCTGATCTGGTTTTTGCTGAATTTCGGTTTCCACGGCATGGTTACCGATGCTTCGGACAGCTTCGGAGCGGTCCTCGGCAGATGGATGGTGCCGCTTCTTAAGCCGGCAGGCCTCGGTATGTGGCAGATTGGTGTGGCGCTGATCTCCGGCATTTCGGCAAAAGAAGTGGTGGTTTCCAGTTTTGCTGTGCTGTTTGGGGTGATCAATGCCAATTCCGAGACGGGCATGCAGACGATCATTGCCCATATCAATGCGCAGTATCCGGGATTTGGACCGTTAAATGCCTATGCGCTGATGGTGTTTTGCCTGTTGTATGTACCTTGTATGGCAACGATCGCAACGGTAAAAAAGGAGAGCGGTTCCTGGAAATTTACAGGGGCTATGGTAGTGTTCCAACTCTTGCTTGCGTGGGTGGCGGCTGTGCTTGTGTATCAGATCGGTAGTCTGTTTCTCTGAATAGGTACAGCATTTTTTCGTATGGTGGAAGGTTTTGTTAAAAAAATAACAAAAAGAACTTGATTTCCGAATCTGTTTGTGTGAAAATAGATACAGACAGAGCGGCATCTTGTGTGGATTCTGTCTTAGGATAATGATTTTACGGAGGAAGCCATGCGGGGAATTGATACACAGGTTAGAAAGATACGAAGAAGAGTATTTAAAGAGATTGCGTCTCTTGCCTATCATTCGGAGAATCTGATTGATGATGTGGAGGCATTACCCTACAAAATTATAAATTATACGGAAGCGACATACCGTGAAAGTGTGTACCGGGAGCGCGCCGTTGTGCGTGAGCGGATCAGGCTGGCGATGGGTATGTCACTGCGGCCTGAGAATGCCCCTGTCCATGTGACGCAGGGATTGGAGGAGAGCAATATCGGTGAGAAGTACTACGAGCCGCCGCTGATGCAAGTGATTCCTTCCGCCTGCAATGCATGTCCTGAGAACAGTTATATGGTTACGGACAGGTGTATGGGGTGTGTTGCGCATCCCTGTCAGGAGGTTTGCCCCAGAGGAGCAATCTCCATGGTAAACGGGAAATCATATATTGATCCAGATAAGTGTGTAAAATGCGGTAAATGTAAAGCCGTTTGCCCTTATGATGCGATATCCCATCAGATCAGGCCGTGTGCGGCTGCCTGCGGGGTCGGAGCGATCAAGAGCGATGAATCGGGGCGTGCGGTGATCGACAGTGATCTGTGTGTTTCCTGCGGACAGTGTATGGTGAGCTGCCCGTTTGGTGCAATTGCGGACAAATCACAGATTTTTCAGCTCATCCGTGCCATGCAGGCCGGCGGGGAGATCATTGCGCAGGTGGCGCCTGCCTTTGTGGGACAGTTCGGACCGAAGGTGACGCCGGATATGTTGAAGACGGCTCTGAAGGAGCTTGGCTTTGCAGATGTGTATGAGACGGCGATCGGAGCCGATATGGGAGCGATCACGGAGGCTGAGCATTACGTGAATGAGGTGGCATCAGGAAAACTTCCGTTCCTGCTCACTTCCTGCTGTCCTTCATGGTCAATGTTAGCAAAGAAATTTTTCCCGGAGACGATTGATAAAATATCCAATGCGCTGACACCTATGGTTGCAACAGCGAGAGTCATCAAAAAGGAACATCCCGATGCAAAGGTGGTATTTATCGGTCCGTGTGCTTCCAAGAAGCTGGAAGCGTCCAGAAGGACGGTCCGTTCAGATGTGGATTTTGTCATCACGTTTGAGGAGCTGGTCGGTATGTTTGAGGCCAAAGGAATCCTGCTTGAGGAGATTCAGGCGATGGATGAGATGAATGATGCGACCGGTGCCGGAAGAGGCTATAGTGTGGCCGGAGGTGTTGCGAACGCCATAGAGGATTGTATCAGGGAGTATTACCCGGATGTGGAGGTTAATATCGAGCATGCGGAGGGTCTTTCGGAGTGTAAGAAGATGCTCATGCTCGCCAAAGTCGGGAAGAAGAACGGATGTCTGATCGAGGGAATGGGATGTCCGGGCGGCTGTGTGGCGGGAGCGGGAACGAATATCCCGATCGCTCAGGCGGCGAAAGAAGTGGGACAGTTTAAGGCTGCGGCAGAACACAGACTGCCGGATATCAATATTACGGAGGAGTAAACAGTATGACAAAAATCAGAACACGGTTTGCACCCAGTCCGACAGGGCGGATGCATGTGGGAAATCTGAGGACGGCGCTCTATGC
>CAMGRE010000052.1 GCA_946061355.1 uncultured bacterium
CTGCATTTCATTTGCCTGAAGAAGAAAAAGTGAAACAGGAAAAAGCCTCACTTTTGAATGTGAATGATTCGTTTAAGAAAATAATTGTTGTAAGGGATGTGATTCATATTCAGAGGGATGAATATGGAATCACGACAATGAGTATTTATGACTTTTTACTGAATGAAAATAGTCTGGAAATGTAATAATCAGCACTGGCATATTGTGCGGATAGGTGTTATAATCACACAGATAAACAGTTTTTGAGAGGGGATGAGCGCAGGCTTGTCCTTTCATATTGCAAAAGGAAGGTAGAACGATGAATTTCTGGGTACCGTTTTTTCAAATGATTGTGTTGTTCGGCATGATGGCGACCGGGTTCTTCTGCTACAAGAAGGACTGGATGGATGATTCGGCAGCCTCTAAGCTGTCCAAGGTGGTCGTCAATATTTTTAATCCGCTCCTGGTCATCAATGGCGTGCTGGGTCAGAACGGCAGCGCGGACGGGGATAAGATCCGCATGAATCTGATTCTCGTCCTGGCTTATTTTGTGATCCTGATCCTGTTCGGATATCTGGTTGTGGCGCTGCTTCGGCCGAAGCGGACAGAGCGCACGATTTACCGTCTGATGAGCGCCTTTTCCAATGTGGGATTTATGGGAATCCCTGTGACCAAATGCGTCTTTGGCGATGAGGCGGTCGTGTATGTCGCGTTTTATATTCTGGTGTATAACCTGCTGTTGTATACTTACGGTACGGTGCTGACCAAAAAGGCGGCCGCAGAGAACGGCGTCACGGATGACAGGGCAGCAGAAGGAAACGGAAATGCGGGAGGCGTGAAGAAAGCGCTGAAGCAGATGATGAATCCCGGTGTTGCGGCATCGCTGCTTGCCATCATCATATTTGGAGCGGGGATTCAGACGCCGGACTTTGTGAACAACTTCTGCGATTATATGGGGAATGCAACTGTGCCGTTATCCATGTTTCTGATTGGTGTGACGGTGGCACAGGCGAATGTGAAGAGCATGCTCGGAGATATGCGCACATATCTTTATATTGTAATGCGGATGCTGGGGCTGCCGATCCTGTTGATTCTGCTGATGAAGAGGCTGCCGATCGATCCGGTAGTGTTTGGAGTGTTTATTATTGAGATCGGAATGCCTGTGGGCGGGATCGTCACGATCATGACGAAGGAGAGCGGAGCCGATGCGGACTGCTGTACAAGAGGAACAGTGCTCAGCACGCTGGCGTCTATTTTGACCATACCGGTCATTTGTATGTTTTTGTAACAGGGGTGAAAAGAATTTATGCGTTTTAAGAAGATGGGAGGCGCTTTACACAGGGCGCACATGGAACTGAGGAAAAAGCCGGTTGTCTCGATGGTGTATCTGTTGCTTCGGATCGCGGTGATCGCGGTTATGGTGTTGCAGTTTGTGAATCAGAACTTTGAGAATGTTTTCCTGTGTCTGCTGACGCTGCTCTTATTCCTGATGCCGACGATCCTGGAGCGGCAGCTGCAGATTGATTTTCCCAATACGATGGAAATCATTATCATGTTGTTCATTTTTGCCGCGGAGATCCTCGGGGAGATCCGGTCTTACTACACGATCTTTCCGTACTGGGATACGATGCTCCATACGCTGAATGGCTTCCTGTGTGCTGCCATTGGATTCTGTCTGGTAGATATGCTGAATCGTCACAAGAAAGTGTCGCTGTCGTTATCTCCGGTTTATATGGCGATCGTCGCATTCTGCTTCTCTATGACGATCGGTGTGTTGTGGGAATTTTTTGAATGTGCCATGGATCAGTTCTTTCTGCTTGATATGCAGAAGGACACGGTGGTACATACAATCTCGTCCGTGATGCTCGATCCACAGGGACGGAATAAAACGGTTATTTTAAGAAATATCACGGATACCGTGGTGATCGCCGATGGGGAGAAGGTTTCGCTCGGACTCGGCGGCTACCTTGATATCGGCGGGCTTGATACAATGAAAGATCTGTTCGTGAATTTTATCGGAGCGATCGTCTTTTCCGTGATCGGCTTCTTTTATGTGAAGAGCCGCGGAAAAGGGGGATTTGCCAGCCGTTTCATCCCGCAGGTGCTGCAGGATGAAGCGGATTCTGAATCGAATTGACTTTATCAGTCAAATACCTTGCGTGACAGATTGGAATTGTGATATTCCTTATTGTATGTGACATCTTCCAGGAACCAGGCCGGAGGCGTAAAGCTTTCGGCTTCTTCTTTTGTCCCAAACTCTACCTCGGCAATGATGAGCGGCGCGAAGGGCGTATCAAAGACATCCAGTTCGATCGTATATTTGCCAAACGGGATCAGATACCGCTTCTTGGAAATGACATTGCCGTCGCACTTGGGCAGCAGGTGGTCATAGCTTTCCGCGTTCAGCGGCAGATTGTATTCTTCCCTGGCAAGCATGCCGCTCCCCTTGTAGGTCAGATAATAATTGTCATCCTCCTTTCGGATACGGATGACGGGATCGGTATTCATATAAGCCTGCTGCAGAGACTTCACCGGATAGCGGTCCAGATCATCGGGCAGATCTTTGATCGTGAATTTGCGTTCGATTTCCATGGGATGCTCCCTCCTTTTTTGAAATTATACCCGAAATAAAAAACAACGTACAGAGGAATCTCATCTTTTATTCCCGCGGGCAATGAGCCGGGCGGACATGCTTGTATGTCCATTTGGCGAATGACACGAGGGTCAGCTGGCTTGAAATAGAAGTGGGGATATTTTATAATTGATATATTGTCATTATGCGGTGGATATCATTCCGGAGAGAGGCGCATAATAAAGTCAAAAAAAGAAGTCAAATAAGGAGTCTGACTATGGCAAAACGTATGCTTGACTGCAGCGCATCTGAGCTGCTTACATTTGACAAAAGAGAACTGCTGGAATCCATTCAGAAGAGCGAGGGCAGAGTGATCGCCTGTGAGACGATCGGCACACTGCAGCCGATGCTCGGGAACGTGACAAACGCGGAGTTTGTATCCGCCATGTCGGCGGATATTCTGCTCTTAAATGTATTCGACGTGAAGAATCCCGTGATCAAAGGACTGCCGGAGACGGCGCCGGAGGATGTGGTCCGCAAACTCAAAGAACTGACAGGCCGTCCGGTCGGCATCAATCTGGAACCCGTGGAAGAAGATGTAAAAGGAGAGACAGATCCCATGTGGGAGATGTCGGACGGCAGGCGTGCCACGCTTGAGAATGGCAAAAGAGCATGTGACATGGGCGTCGATATGATCCTTCTCACAGGAAATCCGGGCATGGGTGTCAGCAATGATGCGATTGTCAGGACACTTAAGGAGTATCGTGACGCGTTCGGTGACAGGATGATTCTTGCAGCAGGCAAGATGCATGCGGCGGGCGTCGTATCCGAAGCGGCACAGCAGATCATCACCAAAGAGGATATCCGTAAGTTCAGGGAGGCGGGAGCCGATATCATCCTTTTGCCTGCTCCGGGCACGGTGCCGGGAATCACGTTGGAATACGCAAGGGAGATGATCGCATATGCACACAGTCTGTCGGCGCTTACCATGACGGCGATCGGCACATCACAGGAGGGCGCAGACACGGATACGATCAAAAGGATCGCGCTGATGTGCAAGATGGCGGGAACGGATATCCACCATCTGGGAGATACGGGATACGGCGGTATGGCGCTTCCGGAAAACATATTTGCTTATTCGGTGGCGGTCCGCGGGATACGTCATACTTATAAGCGCATGGCAATTTCTGTCAGACGATAAAAACAGAACTCTTGTCTTGCCAAAGTTTACGTGCTATAATCGTTTTGCAATTGTGTTTCATACATTTCAAAGAAAAAGGAGAACGAACAATGAAAGGTAATATTGTTGTTGGACAGTCCGGCGGACCGACAGCCGTGATCAACTCTTCCGTTGCCGGTGTTTATGCGGCAGCTAAGAAGCTTGGTGTAAAGAAAGTATATGGTATGGTACATGGTATCCAGGGTTTCCTGGCAGATAATCTGTGTGACCTGGACGAATACTTAAGCGATGAGACCGGAATCGAGATGTTAAAGAGAACACCCTCCGCATTCCTCGGCTCCTGCAGATTCAAGATGCCGAAGATTGAGGGACATGAGGATGTATATGAGAAGGTATTCGAGATCATGGAGAAGCATGATATTGAGTGTCTGTTCTACGCAGGCGGCAATGACTCCATGGATACCGTGAAGATGCTTTCCGATTATGCGGCAGCACACGGCAAGCCTCAGCGTTTCATGGGCGTACCGAAGACCATCGATAACGATCTGCCGATCACAGATCACTGCCCCGGATATGGTTCCGCAGCAAAATATATTGCTACTTCCCTCAAAGAGATCATCCGTGACAATGCTTCCTTCGGCGTTGAGAAGCCTACGGTATGTATCGTTGAGATCATGGGACGTAACGCAGGATGGCTTACGGCAGCAGCAGCGCTGAGCCGTGGCGCAGACTGTGAGGGACCTGATGCGATCTACCTTCCCGAGAGAGTATTTGATATGGATAAGTTCATGGAGAAGGTGAAACATCTGGCAGCAACAAAGCATTCCGTAGTGATTGCAGTTTCCGAGGGTGTTAAGATTGCTGACGGACGTTATGTATGTGAGCTCGCAAATGAGAATGTTGCAGTGGACGCTTTCGGACACAAGCAGATGTCCGGTACAGCAGCTTACCTTGCACAGGCAGTTGCAGCAGAGACAGGACTTAAGACACGTGCCGTTGAGTTCTCCACACTTCAGAGAGCGGCAACTCATCTGGCATCTCTCACCGATATCAATGAGGCATTCCAGGTTGGTTTTGACGCAGTGAAGGCTGCTGAGGAAGGCAAGACCGGTATGATGATCACTCTGGACAGAAACGGTGACGATCCTTATCAGTGCGGTACAAGCGCATATGACATTCATGCGATCGCAAATGTTGAGAGACCTGTTCCGGATGAGTGGATCACAGAGGATGGATGCGATCTGAACGAAGGTTATGAGAAGTATGCAAGACCGCTGATCATGGGTGAGCTTCAGCCGCTGTATGTTAACGGACTTCCCAGACATCTGGTACGTAAATAATTGAACTGACAGAATGGGGAATGATCTTACAATCATTCCCCATTTTTGGGATATACGGAGAAATGGATAATTTATATAAGAGAGATCGGAACAATAAATATACGATTACGGAGGAAACGGTTGAGGAGATTTCCTATGAGCTCGGTACGGCAGTTAACGGGATTATCGGGCTTGCGTCCATAGCGGAGACGAAACTGGAAGAACCGGAACAGGTGAAGGGGTATCTACATCAGATCAATTCTCTGGCAGCGGAACTGGTGGAGACATTGAATCGGATGCTGATCGATGTCCGGCAGGAAAATTGTATGCGGCTTGATATGAAGACGGTACTTTCCGATGTTGACAAAGTACTTGATCAGCTTGAAGAGCCCGGGGAATCCGTCATGGAAAAAGGTGCTTTCTGCTGTAAGAAACATTTCCTTGTCGTGGAGGATAATGAGATCAGCAGAGAGGTCGAGACACAGATGCTTGAGTTCCTTGGAGGCACGGTGCGGCAGGCGCGTAACGGCAGAGAGGCCGTGGATATCCTGCGGGAATCTGCGCAGAACGAGTATGATATGGTATTTATGGATATTCAGATGCCTGAGATGGACGGCTATACTGCGACCAGGGAGATCCGGGCGCTTGACAGGGAAGATCTAAGAAACCTGCCAGTGATCGGATTATCGGCAAACACCTTTGCAAAGGATGAGCAGCTGGTGAAAGAGGTCGGAATGAATGCGTTTATATCAAAGCATATGACCCTGGCACAGCTCAGGAAATTTCTGTCGGAGTGGATGTAGGATATGGTATCGATCAAAGATGTTGCAGGCAGGGCAGGGGTAGCGATCTCAACGGTGTCCAAGGTGTTGAACCATTACCCCAATGTGAGCAGCGAGACAAGAAAAAAAGTAGAAGAGGCGATACGTGAGTTAAATTTCGTACCGAATTCCGTGGCAGCGGCACTCTCTTCCAAACAGGCGGGAAGAGTGGCGCTTCTTTTGAATCTGGAAGAAAAGACGCAGATCACGAGTGAGATCGGCATGCAGTATTTATCCGGTGCAATGAGCTGTGCCATGGAGCACAATCTGGATGTCATCACCGTCTTTTTCTCCATGGTGAAAGAGAAGAGCCTGGAGGAACTGGTCCGGTATTTTCAGTCACAGAGTATCACGGGAATCATCATATTCGGTATGACACGGACGGACAAGGTGCTACATCAGCTTGTGCGTTCCCAGCATTTCAAAGTCGTTCTGGTGGATGCGCCGATCTCCAATGAGAGCACATCCTGTGTCTGGGTGTCACAGGAGCGGGCGCAGTATGATGTGGCGCAGCAGACGCTGCGTGATATCAGCGGAAAAAAGGTATTGTATATTGCGGGAAGCAAAGAAAGTTATGCGGCAGGGATGCGTCTTGAGGGTATGCGCAGGCTGGCGCAGGATCAGAATCTTTCCCTGCTTGTGCGCACAGGAGATTTCTCGGAGCTGGAAGCGCGGAATATTACCTTTCAGTATGCGGCCAAGCGTGATATCGTGGTCTGTGCTTCGGATATGATGGCGATCGGTGCGATGAAAGCGCTGATCGAGATGGATATTTTCCGGCCGGTGTGCGGGTTTGACGGGATCAGCCTGATGGGATATGCGGGAAAACAGATGCACACGGTGAAGCAGGATTTTGCAAAGATCGCCGGAGAGGCAGTGCGGGAACTGCACCGTCTCATGAATGCACAGGAAGGAAGAATTGTGGAGATGCCGTATGAACTTGTGCGGCTTCAATATGAAGATGTGATAAAATAATAATTTTTTTTATTTTTCCTCTTGCGGAAAACGTTTTCCTGTGTTATACTACGAACAGGATGACGGAAAACGTTTTCCGCAAGAGGCACATAGCAAGGGGTTCCGGCATGTTGCCGGAAGCAGAAAAAGTGTTACGAATGTATCAGGGGCGTTTGTGGGTACAATAGTTACCGCACATGGAAAAGAGAAGGAGGAAAAAGAAATGCCAATGGAACGTGAAATGCAGCAGGAGGTTATTCAGATGAATCTTGAGAAGACACTGGATGAGATCACAAGAGAGATGTATGGGACAGGGATCGGTGAGACC
This sequence comes from uncultured bacterium, assembly GCA_946061355.1. GTDB lineage: Bacteria > Bacillota > Clostridia > Lachnospirales > Lachnospiraceae > VSOB01. Next base: position 7,154 of record CAMGRE010000052.1, read on the forward strand.
GATGATACGAAACTGTACTATGCGATACAGTCCTTGTGTAAAGGAATTATGAAGGCAACACCGGAGATCTCCGGTGATAAAAAGATCTATTATATTTCAGCTGAGTTTTTAATCGGAAAACTTCTGTCGAACAATCTGATCAATCTGGGCATGTATGACAAGCTGAATGAGATCTTGAAGAAGTACGGAAAGGAACTCTGCAGGATCGAGGAAGTGGAGCCGGAACCTTCGCTCGGTAACGGCGGACTTGGCAGACTGGCAGCCTGCTTCTTAGACTCCATCGCTACACTGGGACTTCCCGGAGAGGGAATCGGTCTGAATTATCATTTTGGTCTGTTCAAGCAGGTGTTTAAGGACAAACTGCAGACAGCAGAGAAGAATGACTGGATCGAGAAGCACTCCTGGCTGACAAAGACAGATACGACATTTGACGTATACTTTGGAGATCAGAAGGTGACGTCAAGACTGTATGATATTGATGTGATCGGATATGACAATGGCGTGAACAAGCTGCGTCTGTTTGACATCGAGTCCGTAGATGAGAGCCTGGTAAAGAAGGGCATTACTTTTGATAAGGAGGATATTGAGAAGAACCTTACCTTATTCCTGTATCCCGATGATTCTGATGAGGCGGGCAATCTGCTGCGAATCTATCAGCAGTATTTCATGGTAAGCAATGCTGCACAGCTGATCCTGCGCGAGCTGAAAGAGAAGAAATATGATCTGCGCAAGATGTATGACCATGCGGTAATCCAGATCAACGACACGCATCCGACCATGATCATTCCGGAACTGATCCGTATCCTCGTGGATGACAAGGCGTTTACCATGGATGAGGCGATCGACGTGGTGAGCAAGACCTGCGCGTACACGAACCATACGATTCTGGCGGAGGCTCTGGAGAAGTGGCCGCTTGCGTATCTGGAGAAGGTGGTTCCCCAGCTCGTTCCGATCATCAAGGAACTGGATAAGCGCGTTGCGGCAAAATATGACGACGAAAAAGTACAGATCATCGACGAGGATGAGCGTGTGCATATGGCTCATATCGACATTCACTATGGTTTCAGTGTGAACGGTGTGGCAGCGATCCATACGGATATTCTGAAGCATACGGAATTGAAGCCTTTTTACGATATTTATCCGGAGAAATTCAACAACAAGACAAACGGTATCACGTTCCGCCGCTGGCTGATGTCCTGCAACAAGGAACTGTCCGATTACATTACAAGCCTGATCGGTGAGGGCTGGAAGAAGGATGCCTCCAGACTTGAGAAACTCCTTGCCTATAAGGAGGATGACGCAGTCCTGAACAAGATTGCCGAGATCAAGCAGGAGAAGAAGCATCAGCTTGCAGCGTATGTGCTGGAGAAAGAGGGCGTGAAGCTGAATGAGAACGCGATCTTTGACATTCAGATCAAGCGTCTCCACGAGTACAAGAGACAGCAGATGAACGCGCTCTATATCATCCATAAATATCTGGAGATCAAGGGTGGCAAGAAGCCCGCAACTCCGTTGATCTTTGCCTTTGGCGCAAAAGCGGCTCCGGCATATGTGATCGCACAGGATATCATTCACCTGCTCCTCGTTCTGCAGGAGATTGTGAACAATGATCCTGAGGTCAGCCCTTATATGCAGGTTATCATGGTGGAGAACTATAACGTAAGTTATGCGGAGAAGCTGATCCCCGCATGTGATATTTCCGAGCAGATTTCCCTTGCTTCCAAGGAGGCATCCGGAACCGGCAATATGAAGTTCATGCTCAACGGCGCCGTGACACTCGGTACGGATGATGGTGCGAATGTCGAGATCCATGAGCTCGTAGGAGACGACAATATCTTTATCTTCGGTCAGGATTCCGATACAGTTATCGCACACTATGAGAAGGCTGATTATGTATCCAAGGACTACTATGACAAGAGCCCTGTGATCAAAGAGGCGGTTGACTTCATCGTCGGCAAACAGGCTCTGAAAGTGGGACACAAGGAGAATCTGGAGCGTCTGTATAAGGAGCTTCTGAACAAAGACTGGTTCATGACACTGCTCGATCTGGAGGACTATATCAAGGTGAAGGATCAGGCGCTCGCAGCATATGCGGATCAGAGAAAGTGGAGACAGATGATGCTTGTCAACATCGCAAAGGCAGGTTTCTTCTCCTCCGACAGAACGATCAGCGAGTACAACAGAGATATCTGGAAACTGAAATAATCTTGGCGTTGACGGGCTGTCGCATGATACGGCAGCCTGTTTTTACGTGCTGATCTAACATGGATTTTTCTTGTATATTGCGTCTAAAGGCGATATACTTATACTTGCGGATGATTCAAAGGATAATTGAATTGAAATACGAGGAGGAGAAAGAGATGTTTTGTCAACACTGTGGTTCAAGACTGGAAGAGAATGTCAGATTCTGCCCGAATTGCGGGCAGCCTGTGGAAACTTCCGCTGCAGGAGGAGCAGGCAACGGATATCAGAATCAGTTTTATGCCGGACAGAACGGTCAGCCGAGAATGCAACAGCCGGATTCGAAGCAGGGCAAACTGATCTTGCAGATTTTTGCAGGTGTTCTTGCTTTTATTTTTGCGCTGATGTTTATCAAGGACTTTTTTGGCGCGATCGGAAGTGTTTTTGCAATTTATAATGTGATCAGATGGGGCGGAATCCTGCGCGCAATATTGCAGGCAGTTTCCGCTGTGTTACAATTTTTACAGGCAGCAGTTGCGCTGGCTTCCGCCGCTGTTCTGGTATTGGCCGGATGGGGACCGGAGCAGGAGCAGGGCAAGTCGTATTTTATCACATTCTCGGCAGTCAGAGTGATCGGAGTTGTGCTCGGCTTTGTGCAGTTTGTTGTATTGTGTCTGTATGGAGGGCTGAACAGAGGGGATGTTCTGGCAGGAAATGCTGTGGCCTTTGTGGGAAGTCTGGGCTTCAGTGTGATTATGATCGTAGCGTTCTACGGTGTTTTGTACGCGGGAGGAAAGAATCCGCTGGTGGGCGTTAACGGACAGAATCTTGTTCAGGCAGTGAAAGATTCCATGAACGCAGTGCTTGAGTCCGCTAAGAAGTTCGGACAGAGATTTCAGAAGAAAGATAACGTTCAGACGATGAATCAAAATGTGGGCGGACAGCAGAATCCCTATATGCAGCAGGCACAGGTTCCGCCGTATGCGGCACAGCCCGGTCCGGCGCCCATGATGCAGCCGGCATCTGCACCGATACCGCAGCCCGGTCCCGGATTTGAGAGGCTCAAGACTGACAGAAGTCTGCTGCTGTACATTATCTTTTCTTTTTTGACATGCGGGATTTATTCGTATTATTTCATTTACAAGATCGCCAAGGATGTCAATGTTGCCTGTCAGGGAGACGGTGACAATACGCCCGGCCTGCTGATGTTTATTCTGTTATCGCTTGTAACATGCGGCATTTACGCTTATTACTGGTATTACAAGCTAGGCAACAGACTTGCGGAGAATGCTCCAAGATACAGAATGAACTTCCAGGAGAACGGTACAACCGTTATTATGTGGATGATCTTCGGAATCTTCCTGTGCGGAATCGGTATTTTTGTCGCATGGAATATTCTGATCAAGAATACGAACAGGATCTGCCAGGCATATAATAGAATGAATTTCGGAGCTTAGGTTGTAAGAAATAGAAAGGAACTGTCATTGACGGTTCCTTTTTTTGTGCATTTACATAAACTGACAAAGAACAATAGGAATTGACAGGAATGGAAATATGTATTAATATAAAACAAGCGTTAGATAACAAATGTTAGATAACAAACGCTAGAAAACGAGGGAAAGAATAAGGGAGATGATAGTATGCCGCGTAAGCCAAAGTATACAAAAGAAGAAATTGCAGAATTCGGTCTGGAGATCATACGGAAGCAGGGAGCGCAGAACCTTACGGCAAGGGAACTGGCAAAAGAGTTAGGAACAACGGTAGCTCCGATCTTTGTCCATTATTCCTCAATGGATGAACTGCAACAGGAGGTGCACGTGTTGGCACGCAACAGGTTCCGGGAATACATTCGCAAAGGAATGGATGAGAAGATCCCTTTTCTGGGTGTCGGAATGAGATATGTCAGATTTGCCAGAGAGGAGTCCGAGCTGTACCGGTTTCTTTTCTTAAGTGATAATGTGGCGGATGCCAAAGCGAGTCATTACGGGATGGACGAGTTTAACCGTTCACAGGAGATGGTGCGGGAATGCGTAAAGGATTTTTACCGGATGGATGATCTGCAGGCAGAGCATTTTTCGCGGAATATGTGGCTGGTTGCCCACAGTATGGCAACACTGATCGTGGCAGGCGGAGGCAGTTTCACAGAGGAGGAAGTCGGGGCGACCTATGTGGAGCTTGGCTTCAGCCTGTGCAAAGCTTATAAGGAGGTCCCGGGGCTTGTGGAAGGAACTTTTGATAAAGATGCAATGTTTGGGAAATTGCTGAACCGTAAGCTGCCGTACTGATGTTTCGCTTTGCTTTACATACAAAAGGTGAGGGATGTTTATGATCGTATTACAATGGTCCAAAATGCAGATTATGTGTTTGCTGATTCTGGCATATATCGGAATTGTATTCATAAAAGAAGGAGAGAATTTCAAGACAAAAACACATAAGTTAAATTGTAATCCTATATTTGATCTGATGTTTCTTATGGCAGAATTGGCAGTCTTTTTTGACGGGGTGACAGCGTGCACGGTCAATTTTGCGGAACAAATTCCCAGAACCGTTAATTTATTGGCGCATCTGGGAATGTTTGTGTCTTATGAGATTGTTGTTGCGCTGCTGTTCTGGTACTGGGTGTCCGTGACGGTGGGAATCCCTAAAAGGAAATGGGCTAAAGCGGCATATCTGCTTCCCAATATGATCTCCGTGTGCCTGATGGTCCTGTTCCTTCCGGAACTTCGCTTTATAAAGGGGCGATATACATATTATTCCATGGGGATATCGGTCTGTATATGCTATGGCAGTATTGCAGTTTACTGTGCTCTTATTGTCGCGCTGCTGATAACAAAATACAGATATATTTCCCGGAATAAAAGGGTAAGTTTAGCTGTCACGTTAGTGTTTATTGCAATTGTGGTATCATTGCAGATTATGTTTCCGGAATCTTTGGTGTCATGCATTGCGCTGATGATGGTTGTTATCAGTATTTACCTGAATATGGAGAACCCGGCGATCCACGTTCTGGAGTATTATCACCATGAGATGGTGATGGGGTTTGCAACGCTGGTGGATAATAAGGATGACAATACGGGCGGGCATATCCGCCGGACTTCTGCCTATGCCGTTTTGATTGCTGAAAATCTGAGAAAAAATAGGAAATATGAGAATGTGATCACAAAGGATTATATTGATAATCTGGCTGAGTCCGCACCAATGCATGATATTGGCAAAATCGGCATTCCGGATACGATTTTGCAGAAGCAGGACAAGCTTACCGCAGAGGAATTTGGCACGATGAAAAAGCATCCGGTCATTGGCGGAAAGATCATTAAAAATACATTCGGGCACCTTTTTAATGGGGAATATGAAAATATGGCATTTCAGGTTGCAAGGTATCATCACGAAAAATGGAATGGAAAAGGATACC
>CAMGRE010000053.1 GCA_946061355.1 uncultured bacterium
ACTTTTCTATGAAAATCTGTTTTGTCCTTCCCCACTTCTACCCTTATGTGGGCGGTGGGGAGCGAATCTTTTATGATATGGTACAGGGGCTGTTGAAACGCGGTCATGAGATCCGCGTCCTAGCCCGGAATGTCGGCGATGAATATCTGGGACACAAGACGGTCAATGGCATGGAAGTCTATTATTTCCCCTGGAAATCCTTCTTCGGCCACCCGATCGTGCCCGCAAAGGATATCGAAGAGCACATCAGATGGTGTGATGTGGTACATGCCTCTATCTTTACGCCTGCACCGCCCTCCAGCAGACTGGCCCGCAAATACCACAAGCCGTCTGTGCTGACAGTGCATGAGGTGCGCGGTCCCAAATGGTTCTGGGTGGAGGATATCATCCGTGCCAGCGGCTTCTGGCTGTACGAACAGTTTGTCTGCCGGCAGAAGTTCGACGTGTACCATGCGGTAAGCCAGGCGACGAAGCGCGACATCCTCGCCTACTGCGGCAAAAATAAGAACGTGGTGTGCGTATACAATGCCGTGAATGAGATGGATGCTTCCATTGCGGAGAAATCTTCCCTGAATCTCCGGGATTACTTTGGTCTCGGTGACAAGGAGCGGATTTTCCTGTATTATGGCAGACCCGGACAGACAAAGGGGATCTATGTCTATCAGGAGGCCATCCGCGCCCTTCAGAAGCGCGGCGTGGATCTGACAAATATCCGCTTCTGCTTCATCCTCGGTGCCGAGCCGGTGAAGCTTCGCAAGAAATTTATTGATTCCATCAACCGCTACGGCCTGTCCGACAAAGTCCTGGTTCGCGACTCTCTGGGACGCGAAGATCTGTGCCGCTGTATCCTCCAGACCGATTACGTGGTGGTACCCTCCGTCACAGAAGGCTTCGGTCTCAGTGCGTTGGAGGCATGTCAGCTCGGGCAGAAAATCATCTCCAGTACGGGCGGTGCACTGACAGAAGTGGTTTACGGGGACTGCCTGTTCTTTGAAAACCGCAACAGCGAAGCACTGGCCGACAGACTGCAGGCGGTGATCGAGAAAGGCGATGCGGCATTTGACAAGGTTCCGCCGAGAAGCTTCCCCTATGAAGACATGGTGGACGGGATTGAGAATATCTATAAAAGCCTTTTAAATTGACGTTACTTCCGAAAAAATATATAATAGGGAAATGAAATCAACATCCGTCAAAAGATGATAGAAAGGGCACATTCAAATGAGTGAAAATAAAAGAGAAATCCAACTGTTTACTCCCACCTTTCAGGTGGAAGAATGTCTGGAAGAGATCAGAGAATGCCTGGAAAAAGGCTGGACAGGCTTAGGATTTAAAACCGTACAGTTCGAAGAAGCATGGAAGGCTTACACAGGTCTCAATAACGCCTATTACTTAAATTCTGCAACGGCAGGATTAAACCTTGCAGTCGAGATCCTCAAGGAGGGCTATGGATGGGCAGACGGCGATGAGATCATCACAACGCCGCTCACCTTTGTTTCGACCAACCATGCGATCCCTCTCGCCGGAATGAAAGCGGTTTTTGCCGATATCGATGACACCAATTGTCTCTCTCCCGCATCAGTAGAGGAACATATTACAGATAAAACAAGAGCTGTCATCTTTGTGGGCATCGGCGGAAACACCGGCCATTATGAAGAAATCGTAGAAATTTGTAGAAAGCACGATCTCAAGCTGATCCTGGATGCCGCCCATATGTCCGGCACACGCTTAAACGGCGTGATCCCCGGCAAGGAGGCGGAGGTTGTCATCTACTCCTACCAGGCAGTCAAAAATCTTCCGACTGCGGACAGCGGCATGGTCTGCTTCCGCGAAGCGAAATTCGATGAGATCGCCCGCAAAAAGGGCTGGCTCGGCATAAATAAAGATACTTACAGCCGTACGGTCAATGCCGGAAATTACAAGTGGAAGTACGACGTGGAATACGTCGGACAGAAACTGCACGGAAATTCCATCATGGCAGCCATCGCGCTCGTACAGCTCCGCTACCTTGACAGGGACAACGCATACCGCAGACAACTCGCTGAATGGTATCGGGAGCGTTTCAGTCAGTATCCTGACCTGATCGGGCTTATCACAATACCGGAGAACTGTTCTTCCTCCTGCCATCTGTTCCAGATCCTGGTGGAAAACAGGGATGAAATGATCCTGGCTCTGAATTCTGCAGGCATTTATCCTGGAGTCCACTATGCTGACAACACGCTTTACCGCATGTATGCGTATGCACACAGCACCTGCCCCCGCGCATCGTATGTCAGCGACCATGTTATCTCCCTGCCGATGCATATGCGCCTGACCTATGATGATGTCCAGTATATCTGCGATGAGGTCATCAAAATTGCGAAGGAGCAAAGACAGGCATGAGGCATGATTTTTATTACCGGAACGGAGATATTGAACTTCGTCCCATGACCTATGAAGACAGTCAGAAATACCGGCTTCTCCGCAATCAGGAGCAAAACCGGGTCTGTTTCTTCTATCAGGGTCTGCTGTCTGCCGAAGAACAGCGAAGCTGGTATGAAAAATACGAAAAAGATGATACCGACATCATGTTTGCTTTCTATTATAAGAATGTCTTTGCGGGAGGCAATGCCATCTATCACATCGATCGCGAAAAGGGCTGTGCCGAATACGGCCGCCTGCTTGTCGACAAAATAAATTTTCCTGAGAAGGGACTCGGAAGCGCCATCACATACGGCGCTTCTGAAATTGCCTGCAAAGATCTCGGTCTTTCCATGCTCTATTCAGAGATCTACGAAAGCAATCTGCCATCTATGTACGCCCACCTGAAAGTCGGCTTTCACGAAGTGGAGACCCGCATGCTGAATGATCATCAAAAAATATATTATCTCGAAAATACTTTTGAGCAGATCAGAAAGGATATCTGATGAAAAAGGTAATCTTAATCACTTCCACCTATAACGGCGCCGCCTATCTGCCGGCGCTTTTAGACAGCATTTTTGCGCAGACATACCCAAACATTGATTTATACGTCCGGGATGACGGCTCAACAGATTCCAGCGTAAGCATTCTCCGGGACTATCAAAGCCGTGCACCGGAAGGAAAAAGGATCATCCTCATCAACGATTCTACCAATGACTGGGGCAACAAGGGTGCGCACCAAAGCTATCATTATCTGATCCATGCCATTCCAAAGGCCGATTACTATATTTTCTGTGACCAGGATGATGTCTGGATGCCCGAAAAGGTCGAGCGTGCTGTTTCCCACATGGAACAATACCCTGATACGCTTCCGATCCTCTATACACACAATTATTATGTCTGTGACAATGATCTCCACCCGGAGCATACACTTCCTGACAAGAAAGATATCTCTCCTGACGCGATGGCCTCCGTCAACCTCGCAAAAGTCATTATGACCGGTACCTGGGCCGGCGTTGGCATGGCTCAGGCCTTTAACCATACCTTAAAAGAACTTGCTTTCCACACAGGAGATTATAACCCATCTATTGCGATCGACTGCTGGATCTCATGGGTGGTCGCAGGCATGAACGGAGCGCTTATCTATGACAATCGGCCACTTGCTTATTACAGACGGCATACAGGCACCTACAGTTCCGGCGACGCAGGCGGTTTTGCCCGTTACAAAGACTGGCAGCGGCACATGAACCGCCACTGCCGCAATATCATCGACGGCATCCATGAATACCACAGATTGTATGGAAGCATGGTTTCTGCGGAAAGAGCGCAGTTTCTGGAATTGTTTGACAGCAAACAGCATCTGCGAAAATTCTTTTATCCGCACAGGCTTCGCAGCCATCTGATCGATGAATTTGCGTTTCGCATCCTGTTATTGATCGGCAAAATCTAATATATCTAAAAACCATCATATGTCAAAGCAATGCGAAAAGGAGTTGTATGTTTAAGGAAGCCGTTCTCATCGTGGTTCTTTTGTTCTTTTTTTATCTTGTCATAAAAAAACTGTCAGTCCGCAGACCCGGTCTGATCATCGGACTAACAGGCGGCCTGCTGATTCTCTTCTGCGCAGGCAATCTCATTTACAATCAGTTGTTTACATTTCCCGATTACTATATGGACACAAAGACCGGTGTATACCGTTACGGCACGTTCCGTGAGAATCTCTTTGCCTACAACAGCGAATTCCGTTTTCAGGACGAGATCCTCTTCCCGATTTTGAAAAACCGCACCGTACTGTTAGATGACAGTTCCGGCTTTTATCATAAATTCTTTACCATGTTTTCAAAAGATGTCCAAACCGTAACACTCTCCGTGGAGGAACGCGAAACCTTGTTATCGCACAAGGAGGACTTTGATTTCTCCCACGAGTTCACGTGCATCGGCATCATGAATTATGTGACGGATGATATCCCGGAGGCGCTCGTTCCCACAATGGATGAGAAAATATATCCATGGGTATACGTCAACACCTCTTCCCTGCAGGGAAAAGAACAGTTGATCGCCCTGATCGATCAGGAGTACAACCTTTACATCATGTCTGTCGATTATTTTAAGCAGATACAGGAGGAAGCATAATGCGCACCCAACATCACTTAAAAACTTCTTTATACAGTTTTCTTTTTGCGGCTGTCTGTGCGGTCATCTTCCTGATCAGCTTATCTGTGAACCATGACTATTTTTACAAGCTGGCGTATGACAATCTGTTCTGCTATCAGCTAAAACAGCTTGCCGCACTCCTGGTAATGTGGCTGCTCGGCGGGGCGTTCCTGCTCCTCATCCGGACTACCCTTCCTGACAGTATGGTGATCCTGCTCAGTTTTCCTACAGGTCTGTGTTTGTGGGCTTTTGCAAGCTTTTTCCTGCTGATGCTGGGGATTCCCTATACAGTTCCCGCTGTCGCTGTCACACTGCTTGCAGTTTATGTTTTGATCTTCTTTCTCCGCCGCCGCATTTCGAATGAGCGGTTGCAGACAGATTCCCTGCGCAATTTGCCGGCAGTTTCTCCGCGCAATATCTCAATTCTGGCGATTTTTCTCGGCGTCATGCTGCTCTGCTCCACCGGGATTCTGTATGTATTTTTAAGCTATGATTCCTATTTTTACTTTATCAACTATGGCAATGCGCTCACAATTCTAAAGAGCTTTGCGGACATCGTGGGAAGCAACAGTTTTACTCTGACGAACATCGGTCAGTTCCTGCCACTGGTAAATTCCTATGCTTCTTTCTGGGGACTGGATCAAAGCTTCCAGATACAGGCTTTCCTCACGTTCAACCTTCTGGCATGCTTCTTTTACGGAATCCTCTGCCTGTTCCGGAAGAATCTGAGCGCAAAAAAAGCACTGTTTTTCAGCGCACTGCTCACACTTTTCCTTGCGAGTTCCACGTGCTTTATCATTCTCTCGTCATGGGTGCTCGCCAACATGTACTGTATGGTATATCTCTTCCTGATCGTGTTTGTGATCGAACTTGACAGCCGGGAGACTGATATCCTCGTGTCCATGTTCCTGACGACACTGGCTCTGCTTCGCAAGGACGGCATTATCTTCGCCGCATTCGTCTGTGTCTGGATTGCTCTCAGAAATATCCGGTCAAAAAAGACGCAGCTTCTTTTCTTTCTGCCTGCTGCCATCGTGGAACTCTGGTGGCTGTTCTACGTGCGCATCGTTCTGAATGCATCCGTCGGACAGGCAGTATACAGCTCCGTCACCAACAATAAAAATATTTTTCTGGTGGTTGCCGCCATCGTCGGCACATGTGTGTATATCCTGCTCGTCCACCCTGTTTTGGATCGCTTCTTCCAGAGCCGCCTTTCGTTCTCTCAGGGAGAAACGCTCCTGCTCTATCTGGGAATGATCATCATGATCGGGCTGCTCACTCTGCGTGACTGGAACTTCATCGTCGATAATGTGGATATGACCATCCGAAACATGCTCCTTTTCCCCTCGATCTGGGGAATCAGTGCGGTGATGTACGCCATGCTGATTGTCATCACCATGCTTCAGAAACCTTTCTGGGACGCAGACACCTTCCTGTGGCTGGGTTATATCATCCTGAATTTCATTTCCTACAGCATGGTGGACAGCAAATGGTTCTGGGTCAACTGGGACGATTCCTACATGAGAGTCTTCCTTCAGATCGTCCCTGCCATCGTCTTTATCTGTGGGAAGAAGTTATCTGCCCTTCTTCGATCTTATACACCAGATCACAATTCTGAATCGTAGACAGGCGGTGCGCAATGATGATCAGTGTCTTGCTGCCCGCCAGATAATCGATCGCTTCCATGACCGCAGCCTCAGTATCGTTGTCAAGCGCTGAGGTTGCCTCATCTAACACCAATACCTCCGGATTGTGATACAGCGCCCTAGCAATGCCGATACGCTGCCTCTGACCTCCGGAAAGCCGCACGCCTCCCTCACCGATCACCGTATCCAGCCCTTCCTCGAGCGTGTCGATAAAGTCCCCCAGCTGCGCCTCTTTCACTGCGCTCTGCAGACGCTTTTCATCCACCTGAGATTCCGGTATGCCAAACAGAATATTGTCACGTATGGAGGCATCCAGAAGCGATATCGTCTGCGGGATATAGCCGAGCTTCGCCTGCCATGACGGCATGCGTTCCTTAATGTCAACGCCATCCACCAGGACAGCCCCCTCCTGCGACTGCAAAAGCCCCAGAATGATATCCGCCAACGTCGTCTTGCCCTGACCGGACGGACCGATAAATGCCACCGAACTGTTCTTTGGAATCACCAGGCCCGCATCCCGGAACACCCATTTCTCCGATTCCGGATAATGAAAGGAAATATGATCCACACGGATTTCTTTCTCAAAGGCAAGCGGCTCCGAACTTGTCGCAAGCCGGGTCTGCTCCATCAGTTCATCAATCTCTTTCAGATCATGATAGATCGCATCGATCGCAGGCTTGCTGAACATAATGCGGCTCAGATACTCGGCGATCCTGTTTGCCGACGGCAGCATACGGAACGCAGCCACTGCAAACAGCGATAAGGTCGGAATGAAATATTCCGGATCCACGCCGCGCCATAACTTGAAGCAGACCACCAGCATCAGGCCACAGATACAGACCGTCTCCATCGCCGGCTTGGGAATCATGCTGTAGAGCTTGAACAGCCTGTTGCTCTCCGCATAATCCTTGTACTGGCTATCATATTTGTCCACAAAGACCTGCTCCCTGTTTAGAACCTTGATCTCCTTCACACTGCCGAGCGCCTCCAGTGCGATCCGTCTGGTGCTCCCCTGCCTGTTACGGCTCTTCCTTCCGGCCGTCCGCAGCTTCTTTCGGAAGACTTTCATGAAAACAAGAGCAAACACGCCCACCAGCGCAAGAACTCCGATCGTGATGGATTTATCCTGATAGAGCAACAGGATCAGAAGCGCCAGACAGACACTTCCCTCCGACGCGAACTGGAGCGATGCGAGCACCGCCTCAAAAAAGGAAACCACATCCTCATTGATATTCCTGCTCAGTTCCGCACTGTTATGATTCAGATGAAAGGGATACGGCTGATGCATATAACAGCTGATCATCTTGTAAGACAGTCTTCTCTGATTCTCGTAGGTAAATCTGTACTGTATACTGTGCATCCAGTACACGTAAATATTTTTTAGAATATAGACCAGGATCACACCGAGCGCCAGGCAGACGATAAAATCATTGATGCTCTGAAATCCGCCCTTCGTGTACGCCCACGACGCCAGATCATTCTCCAGTATCTTCTCCGGATTGATCAGGGTATTGATAAACGGCAGGATCACCGTCACACCCAGCAGCTCCACAAACGCGCCAAACAGGATCGTCACAAACAACAACGCGGCTGTGATCTTCTGCTTTCTGTCAAAAATATAGCTGACCTTCTTTAAGGTACTCATAACTCCTTACTCCAGTCCCAGTCAAATCTCTCGATATCTTCCTCGATGAGTTCCGTGCCGATCTGTGTCTCGATCAGGCTGATCCCGACTTTTGTCGCCACGCTGTGCTTCTGCTCTTTCCTGATATAGAGCACATCGCCCCTCGACACATCGCGCCGCTTGCCGTCCAGCAGGAAAGTGCCCTCGCCGTCAACCACCGTCCAGATCTCATCTCTGTTGTGATGAAGCTGATAGCTGAGCGCCTTGCCGGGCTCGATATGCAGCCGCTTCGTCAAAGAGTTCTCGTTGCTGCTATGCTTGTCATAATCGAGCACCTTATACTCGCCCCACTGACGCCTCTCGTACATCGGCCTTGCATCGATCTTTTCCACATAAGGTTTCAGGTAAGAGCTCGCGCCCTTGTCGCTGACCAGAATACCGTCCGCGCTGGCAACAACAACCGTGTCCTTTAACCCCAGCGCCACTACCGGAATGCCAAGTTCATTCACCACATGCGTATTCTCACAGTTCTCCCCGCGGATCACATATCCGCCGTCAGGGTCTTTCATCTTCTCCGTCAGCGTATTCCAGGTGCCCAGGTCATTCCACTCACCGCTATAAGTCACACAGACGATGGAATCCAGCTTCTCCACGACCTCATAGTCGAAGCTGTCCTTCTTGATCGTCTCATACTTCTGATAGAGCAAGTCAAAGGACACGACGCCGATCTCCTTCTCGATCAGCTTCCTGATAAAGCCTGCCTTGAAAACGAATACGCCACCATTCCACAGCGCTCCCTGACTGAGTAATTCCTTCGCACGCTCAAGCGTCGGCTTTTCCTGCATACGAATCACGGGACTGTACCCCTGCAGAGTCTCCGGCTCCCGCAGAATATAGCCATACTTCTCCGACGGATATGTCGGCTCGATTCCCATCAGACACAGATCCGCGCCGGAATCATCGAGTGCCTGTCCCATCTTCGCCATCTGGTCAAAATACGCCTGATCCACATACGGATCCACAGGGATCACCGCGATCGCCTCATCATCCGGCGTATGCTTCTTATCGATCAGATAGGCGCCGGACAGCAGGATCGCCGGATACGTGTTGCGCCTGGACGGCTCCAGCACGGTCTCAACCTTGCTGCCGAGCTGCCGCCAGATCGCATCCTTCTGGGACTCGCTGGAGGCAACCACCACCTCCGTATCGGGGCAGCTCTTCTTGATCTGCCCGTAAATGCGCTGGATCATCGATTCCGGATTGCCGTTCTCATCCTGCAGTACCTTCAGGAACTGCTTGGAGCGATTGTCGCTGGACAATGGCCAGAGACGCTTGCCCGATCCACCTGATAACAATACAATTTTCATAAATTCAAATTCCTTTCAATTTTGGTCTTCTGTCAAAAATCTTTCCTAATATGCCTTTCTTCCCTCAAACTGCCCCTGCGTCAGATAATGGTTATAGTATGCCGGAAGGTTATTTCTCAATAAAGCAACCAGATCCGGATTATTCGCGATATAAACCTGCACATTAAAGGTTGCTGCTCCCTGCCGTCCTTCTGCCATCCCGGAGGTGACAAAATGCTGATACAGAGCCGCAGGATCTGTACCGATTACCTGCGCAATATCAGGATTTACCATTGCATAAAATGCGGCATTGAATATCACAGAGTCAAAACTCTGCTGAGCTGCAGGCTGTGCTGCCTGGACACCACCGGTCGCATATGGACATACGCCATTGGGATGCAGATGTGCCGGATGACCTCCGCAATGATAATGATAAGATCCCAGACCGCTGGCATTCTTGTTATCTTTGTGTCCGCCTCTTGCATCGGTTCTGCCCGAATGCGCCTCAACCGTCAGCGCCACATCCGGTACCACCACCGAAACACAGGTCAAACCAATCAATACTGCAACCATAAAGCTTAATATTCTCTTTCTCATAAGTATCCCCCTATTTAAATCTTCCCATGAGTTCCAAATTCACAGTCTTGCGTTGTATGTATATCTTATCACATAATGTGCGTTTCATGAATCTAAAAATAACTTTTTTCGATGCAAAATAAAAAACATGTATAGTCATCTCCCTAATTTGCAGATGACTATACATGGTGTAAGGTATAAGCAAGATCGCCAATCAAATAATTCTTACAATCTATGCAATTACAAATACCGGTATCAAATAAAGCAAGATTATAAGATTCTTTATCAAAAGTACTTATGTACTTTACTCCGTCATATCCCAAATATTTTGCAAAATCACTGATATACTGTGTAGGAAGATAATCAAGATCACTATCCCTACTACTTACAGGCTTCGCCAAATCATTCTCCATGTTCTTCAAATGCTTTGCATTAATCAGATATTTTATCTTATCCGTACTTGCATAAAATGGCGAGGTGTGCGAAATAACACTTAAATCAACAATTTTTATATCTCTCTTCAGTTCAAATGCGCCAATCGTAACATAATCAAACGCATTTGCGCGGATTTCTTTTACCGTCGTTTCTTTTTTATTAGCAAGATACAGGCATGCAATTCCTTTTGAATTTGCCCTGCCCGGCAAAGCTTTATCTGATGGCGGCGCACCCATTTCTTTTCTTGCATATCCTTTTTTATCAGATATTCTTCCTCTGTAAAATACCGTTCTGGATTTTAATGTGTCTGCAGTATTTCGCAAAATCTCTTCCAACACATTTAAATTTAAATATTTGCTATGGAATCGATTTTCATTTCTAAGATATCTTCGGAAATCTTCCCAACTATATTTTCCCATTATAGAATTTTCATTTAGATAAATTTCATCATACAGTTCCGGAATCCCCGTTCTTTGAACAAGTAACCGCCTATCCGCTCCTATGGTATTTTCTATAATGCCTGAAACAATTTCCCGCACACCTTCTAAGCTAACTGCAAAAATATTCCAATCTTGGATTAAATGTTCTTCAAGTGCTTTCTTATCTTCTTCTGGAAACGTATCATCCAATTCATCTTCACACTTATATATTTCAACGATAGAATAGATTAATTCCTCAAATTCAGAGCTTCCTGTATCCTTTTCGCTATCATATAGCCATACATTATTTGCCCCACAAACCGGGCAATTGCCTTTATGTCCATTTGATTCAATTGCCGCTTTTATCTCCAAATCCGAGAAGCATTCTGTACAACATATCATGCATTTTCTCCTAAGTAGTCACTCATCAGTTCCATATGATGCATCAGAGAATATTTCTTAATCAGTCCCAAACCGGGAAATCTTCCATTCCTGTAGTAACTAAATAGCCCACTAAGCCCTGCTGTCATCTTTATTCGGCCAAGTAATTCCCACGATTGCAGCTTTTCCATTGCCTCCTCAAATTTTCGTGGCAAATCAGCACTTTTTTCATTTGTATCTGAAACAAAATGATGGATCTGCAACATTTTCTTTTCATCAAAATATACAATATGTATCGCTATTGCCAAAGGTGAGAAACCACTTTCTTCATATACATCACCGACAACAGAATAATCCGCAAACCCCTGATATCCTCTTTTTTTATAAGTAATATGATTTTTGCTGAAAAATTCATCCACACAGTCACTATAGTCGGCATTTCGTTTTGCCTTATTAAAAGCATCTTCTAAAACAACGGCATCTCCTGCCAATTCATCCTTAAAATCCATGTCATTGGGAATTATAGTTATTTTTCCGCAAATTTTTTCTCCATATTGCACATAATGATTATAATTTTCTTTCCCTTTATTGATTAGGATAACATTTTCTTTATTTATATCCCCGGCAAGAATATCATTTACCACTTTACCCCCCATTAAATATGCCGGAATCAGATGCCTATCTTTTAATATTTCTAAATTTTTTTTGATTTGTTCTTCTGCCTTTTTTCTACTTTTCTCATCTTCTGCTTTATCTGCTGTTTTCAGCATTGTTTGAAACTCCTGATGGTATCTTCCGACTTCAGGATTTTGAATAATAACAATAGTTCTGTCATTTTTTATAAAAGTTTCCAGTGTCGAAAAAAAGGTATTATTGCATCTTACCGGCTCAACAATCGGGATAATTTTATCACTCAGTTTATTCTGTTCCAGCATTTCTCTCAAACACAGTAACTCATTCTGCCTTCCCCTAAAATACGGATAATACATTCTCTACACCTCCAATTTCCGTCCCCAAAACTTCTGTATCATTTCACAGTCATTTCTATTTTCTTTCGTAAAATATGCATAATATTTTAATTCATACGGGATTTTCTCCTCTATTGTCAATAGCGTCCTCTGTTTTAAGCAATGCAACATCTCTCTCTGTAATGTCAGAATATTAATTCTTTTCAGCCATGACACACATTCTCTGTAATACTGAAACTGATTCACCTGTGGAAGTTTGCCAAAATGATGTAAAAGTATATTCTCATACTCCCTTTTCCTTAGAATCTGTGCAATAGTATCATAAGATAATCCTTTGTTATGATATCCTGCTTTCTTTCTGCAGAGCAAATTTCCCTTTTCACATAGTACATATATTCCTACTTTAGTTTCTTTTAAAATTTCTTTTGCCTTTTTATACTGTTCTTTCCCTACTACCAGATATACATATGTGAATGCTTTATAGTAATCAGCAATCTGACTCTCCAACCGGCTAAAATTGTCCAAATCAGATTTTATTTCATATACAATTCCCGTGCCATTTATCATAATAAAATCCGCTTTGGAATCTGCTATCGGCAATTCCGTCAACGCTGCCGTATCATACAAGTCATGCTTATCCAACAAAAGTCGGTTAAATATCGTGTTTTTAAAATAATTCTCATTTCTATCATGGCAGTCCATGTAATGGGGGCTACCATTACATTATGAATTATCTCAAAAGGATTGTGCGTGTCTTGAAGCAGATTCGA
>CAMGRE010000054.1 GCA_946061355.1 uncultured bacterium
GGTGATCATACTGCAGGATGAGAGGCTTGCAGACAGGGCACTGCTCAGGGACGGGGAATATTACCTGACACTGGAGACGGTGCATGATTATTTCAATACGAGATTTTATGAGGATCAGGGAGAGGGACTTCTCCTGTATACCACACCGACCGAGATTATGACCACACAGATCGGAACGGATGTGTATACTGTCAGTGGCGGTGTCGGTGATAATCAGGAGGTTCAGACGGAAACGAGGGAGTATCCGCTTTCCTTTTATGAGGGTGAGACACTTTACCTCGCGATTGACTATGTGAAGGAATATACGAATTTCTCCTACGAGGGATTTGCTGAGCCGAACAGGCTTCAGATCTATACACAGTGGGATGACAGAACCGTTGCGGATGTGTCAAAGGATACGCAGGTTCGTTACCAGGGCGGAATCAAGAGTGATATTCTGGAGGATGTGTCAAAGGGTGATACCCTGATCGTGCTGGAAGAGATGGAGAAGTGGTCCAAAGTTAAGACTGCGGATGCCATTATCGGATATGTGGAGAACAAGCGGCTGACTAATCAGAGGACAGAATCACAGGAGCCTGTCACAGACTATGTTGAGCCGGAATATACCAGCCTTGCGAGAGATCATAAGATCTGTCTTGCATGGCATCAGGTGATGAGCGCCGCCGCCAATTCTACGCTGGGTTCAGCGCTGGAAGGAACGGCAGGAATCAATGTGATTTCGCCCACATGGATGTCTCTGAATGGCAGTGACGGGCAGTTTGACAATATCGGATCCTTTGAGTATGTCGAGGAGGCTCATAGTCGCGGACTGGAAGTGTGGGCACTGGTTGATAACCTGCGGAAAGGAGTTGATTCCTATCAGGTGTTATCCTCAACGACGAACAGGGCAAGGCTGATCGACGGATTGATCACGAGTGCTAAGGGGCTGGGAATTGATGGGATCAATATTGATTTTGAG
Source organism: uncultured bacterium (assembly GCA_946061355.1). Taxonomy (GTDB): domain Bacteria; phylum Bacillota; class Clostridia; order Lachnospirales; family Lachnospiraceae; genus VSOB01. The sequence continues at coordinate 959 of CAMGRE010000054.1, forward strand.
CAGCTGACTCCCGAGACGGGAGAGCATTTTGTCCAGTTTCTGAGGGAGCTTTCCATTCCGTGCAGGAAAAACGGAATTGTGCTTTCCGTAGACAATTATGTTCCGATGGGAAATACGGATTATTATAACAGGACCGAGCAGGGGATCGTGGCGGATTATGTGATTGTCATGGGATATGATGAGCACTGGTCCGGAAGCGAGGAAGCCGGAAGTGTGGCATCTATTGATTATGTGGAACACGGGATTCAGAAGACTGTGGAGGAAGTGCCTTCCCACAAGGTGATCAACGGAATTCCGCTATATACCCGTGTCTGGAAGACACAGGGCAGTGAGGTCAGCAGTGACGCGGTGGATATGGGCAGTGCTGAAGCATTCTTAAGCAGGCATGGTGTTCAGGCTGTATGGGATGAAGCTACCTGTCAGAACTATGGTGAGTTTGAGCAGGATGGTGCGTTGTATCAGGTATGGCTGGAGGATGAGCAGTCCATAGAAGTCAAGCTGAACGTGATGCGTAATTATGATCTCGCGGGTGTGGCGGCATGGAAGCTCACACTGGAAAAACCCGCAGTATGGAACGTAATCGACGCCTATGTCAACGGCGATTAATTATACTATTATTCATGGAGGTATTGGGATGAAGAACTTAAAAGTCCGGGTAAAACTGACTGTAATGACAGTCGTGGGGGTGCTGATTGCGCTAATCTTGTTTGTGTGCGGTTTCACGGGCATGCGTCAGATCCGTCAGAATGCGATGAATGCATTGGAAGAGGAAGCACGGGCAAATTATGACGAAATGCTGAAAGAACAGGTGGAAAATGCGATTTCCATGCTGGATGAGTATAATCAGAAGTACGAGAATGGGGAATGCACGCTCGAGGAGGCGAAGAAGCAGGCAGCTGATATGCTCAGGGAACTGCGCTATGGTGAAGACGGATATTTCTGGGCAGATACGGAAGACGGAACGAATGTCGTGCTGCTCGGAAAGGATACGGAAGGAACAAACCGCATCGATGCAGAGGATGCCAACGGTGTGAAATATATGCAGGATATTATCTCACATGGCAAGCAGCCGGACGGCGGTTTCTCCGACTATGAGTTCCCGAAGGCGGGTGAGGATGTGCCTTCTCCCAAGAGAGGATATTCCAAACTGTATGAGCCTTTCGGCTGGGTAATCGGTACGGGAAATTATACGGACTCTATCGATGCATTGATAGCTGAAGAAGAAGCTAAGGTTGACGCTGTGGTAACCAGATGGAGTGCCATCATGCTGGTGAGCGGAGTAATCCTCCTGATCGCGTTGATCGGAATCTGTATTTATATTATCAGAGACATCACGGATTCCCTGAGGAGTGTGGTCGGTTTTGCAGGCACATTGGAGGCAGGCAATATGACGAGACGTGCGTCCCAGCACAGACTGGACAGGAAAGATGAATTCGGTGATCTGGCAAGAGCGATGAACCAGCTTGTGATCGGTCTGGACGGTATGCTGGGTGAGGTGAGAAATGCCAGTGCAAATCTGATCAACGGTGTTGAGACGGCATCGCAGGATATTGACGCGGTGAACAGCGAAGTGGAAAATGTATCCGCAACAACGCAGGAACTTTCGGCCAGCATGGAAGAAACCGCTGCATCAGCGCAGCAGGTTGACACCATGGCAAAGGAGATCGAAAGCGTATCCAAGAACATGGCGATCAGGGCACAGGAAGGCGCAGAGAGATCCGGTGAGATCCATGAGCGCGCACTGAAAGCGAAGGTTGATACAGAGGCCGGACAGAAGAAGGCAAGCAATATTAAGAACGAAATCAGTGCAGATCTGCAGCAGGCTCTTGAGGACGCCAAGGTTGTAGGAGAGATCGAGACGCTCGCGCATGCGATCATGGCAATTACTTCCCAGACAAATCTGCTGGCGCTGAATGCTTCCATCGAATCGGCCAGAGCAGGAGAGGCCGGCAGGGGGTTTGCGGTTGTGGCAGATGAGATCCGGAATCTGGCAGAGCAGTCCAAGGATTCCGTGGAGAGGATTCAGCAGCTGACAAGCGCTGTGACGAGTGCCGTGAATAAGCTTTCGGATAATTCCAGAAGACTGCTTGACTTCGTGTCCGGAGATATTTCAAAGAGTTTCCATTCTTTCCTTGAAATTGCGGAGGCATATGATGCAGACTCTACTTATATGAGCGATATGGTTACCGATTTCAGCGCGATTTCTCAGGAGCTGCTTGCGAGTGTGGACGGAGTCGTGCAGTCCATGAGTGATGTCAGTACGGCGGCAGATGAGGGAGCACAGGGTACTGTGGATATTGCAGAGAGAAGTTCCAACATGGTGAACAGTTTCAGTGAGATTATGGAAGTGATGAAATCCACAGATGAAGTTGCCTCACATTTGAAAGCGCGCGTAGATCAATTCCAGCTCAGCTAATGGCAGAGGGATTTTCCGGGAAGGCTTTGCATATACTGGTAAAAAAGCCCGGAGCCGTTATGAGGGAAATTAAAAATAAAATTGCACAGTATGGAGAAGAATTTGTGTTTGCGGCAATGGCGGTCATGTTTGTTATGGCCGCCTTTCTTGCCGTAAAAGGGGCAGTCAGAATGACTGCAGGCACAGATGTGGAGGAAGATGGGCGAAGGTGTGTGGTGATCGATGCGGGACATGGTGGAGCGGATCCCGGTAAAATCGGAATTAACGGAGCAAAAGAGATGGATATCAATCTGCAGATCGCACTCAGAGTGAAGACGCTTTTAGAACAGCAGGATATCAAAGTGGTCATGACAAGAGAGGGCGAAGCTGCCATGTATGAGGGTGGCGGAAACCGTAAGGTACAGGACATGAAACGGAGAATCGAACTGATCGAGGAGGAAAAACCTGACATTACTGTCAGTATTCACCAGAACAGTTATCCGGAGGAGTATGTGAAGGGGGCTCAGGTATTTTATTATAAGGACAGCCCCGAAAGTAAGGACGCAGCGGAAATGATGCAGCGGAGTCTGGTGAAGAGGCTTGATCCCGAAAATCACAGGGAAGCAAAGGCGAATGGGAGTTATTACCTGCTGAAAAAAACATCTTCTCCCATTATTATTGTGGAGTGTGGCTTCCTGTCAAACAGTGAGGAGGCTGAATTGCTGGTATCCGAGGAATATCAGGAAAAAGTGGCCTGGGCGATTCATATGGGGATTTTACAGAAGTTGAATCATGTGATAAAATGATATAAGCATGAGCAGTGCGGAATCGAGCCGGGCACTGCGAAAGAAAGCGATGGCATAGGCAGAAACGGCAATGAACACAAAGCTGGTACAAATAGACGAAAACAATATTGATCAGACATCCATCACGGAAGCAGGGAAAGTCCTGAAAAGCGGTGGACTGGTAGCGTTCCCTACCGAGACCGTATACGGACTGGGAGGAGATGCTTTGCAAAAGGAGTCCTCACGCAAGATTTATGCAGCCAAAGGCAGACCTTCCGACAATCCGCTGATCGTTCACATCTGCAGGTGGGAGGATATCGGGCAGATTGCACGGAATATTCCGGAGTTTGCAAAGAAACTGGCAGATGCTTTCTGGCCGGGGCCGCTCACGATGATTCTGGAAAAAACCGATGATGTTCCGCGGGAAACGACAGGCGGACTTGATACGGTAGCGGTGCGTATGCCGAATAATAAAATTGCTTTGGCTCTGATCGGGGCAGCAGGCGGTTACATTGCCGCACCGAGCGCCAATACTTCGGGTAAGCCAAGTCCTACCCGGGCAGAACATGTGGTGGAGGACATGCAGGGCAGGATTGAAATGATCATAGACGGAGGTCCTGTCGGGATCGGACTGGAATCCACGATCATCGATCTGACCTCAGCAACACCTGTGGTCCTGAGACCGGGCTATATTACACGTGAGATGCTGGAACAGGCGTTGGGATGCCCTGTGGATGTGGACAAAACGATTCTGGACGGGAACAGTAAGCAGGCGCCGAAGGCGCCCGGTATGAAATACAGGCATTATGCTCCCAAGGGAGATCTGACCATCGTGGACGGCAAAGCAACGGATGTAGTGGAGATGATCCGGAAAATGTCGGCAGAACGAATGGCAGCAGGCGAGAGAGTCGGGATCATCTGTACGGATGAGACTCGAGGAATGTACAATGCGCATTGTATTATGAGCGTTGGTGCGAGAAAGGATGAGGCGGCGATTGCCAGACATCTTTTTGCCATACTGCGTCAGTTTGACGAGGAACAGGTGACAGTGATCTATTCGGAAGCATTTTCCGACAGGGGACTGGGACAGGCTATTATGAACCGGCTTTTGAAAGCAGCCGGTCATCATGTATTATATACAGACAAACAGGAGGGAATGTGAAATGATAGCATTGGGATGTGATCATGGCGGGTATGATCTGAAACAGGAGATTAAGAAGTATCTGGAGGCGAAGAACCTGGAATACAGGGACTTTGGCTGTATGGACAAGAATTCCTGCGACTATCCGGTGTATGGCCGCGCGGCGGCAGAAGCTGTGGCAAACGGTGAGTGCGACAGAGGTATTGTTGTTTGTACGACCGGAATCGGTATCTCCATTACAGCAAACAAGATACCGGGAATCCGCTGTGCATTGTGCGGAGATGCTACGTCAGCCAGATTGACACGGCTTCACAATAATGCCAATATGCTGGCGCTGGGGGCCGGGATCATCGGGACAAATCAGGCGCTGGACATTGTGGATACTTTTTTGCATACGGATTTTTCCGGTGAGGAGAGACATCAGCGGAGAATTGATCAGATTGAGAAGTAATATGGATCGGAATGCCGAACCAGTAAAATACAGGAAAGGGACAAAGGGAGAAAAGTCATGGCAAAAACAATAATTATGGATCATCCGCTGATCCAGCACAAAATCGGATTTATCAGAAGGACGAGCACGGGAACAAAGGATTTCAGACAGACAATCAGTGAGATTGCCATGCTGATCTGCTACGAGGCGACCAGAGAGTTGAAACTGAGCCCGGTTGAGATCGAGACGCCGATCTGCAAGACGACGGTTCAGCAATTAAAGGGAAGAAAGATGGCGATCGTGCCGATCCTGCGTGCGGGACTCGGTATGGTGGACGGGGTACTTCAATTGATTCCGGCCGCAAAAGTGGGACATATCGGACTGTACAGAGACCCGGCAACCCTGAAGCCTGTGGAGTATTACTGCAAGCTTCCCGCGGATTGTGCGGAGCGTGAGGTGTTTGTGGTGGATCCCATGCTGGCTACCGGAGGATCCTCTGTGGCAGCGATCCAGATGTTGAAGGATAAGGGCTGCAAGAATATTCATTTCATGTGTATCATTGCAGCGCCGGAGGGTGTTAAGGCAATGCATGAAGCGCATCCGGATGTGGATCTGTATATCGGAGCTTTGGATGAGAAACTGAATGACCATGGCTATATCGTGCCCGGTCTGGGTGATGCCGGAGACAGGATTTTCGGAACAAAATAATTGGGAACAGCGTATGAAAAGAACAGACTATATTGTGTGGGATGAATACTTTATGGGAATCTCCAAATTGTCAGGGATGCGTTCCAAGGATCCCAATACCCAGGTCGGCGCGTGTATCGTGAGCCAGGACAACAAGATCATGTCCATGGGCTATAACGGCTTTCCGGCAGGGTGCAGCGATGATGATTTCCCGTGGGAGCGGGAAGGAGAAATGCTGGAGACAAAATATGCTTTTGTCACACATGCAGAACTCAATGCCATATTGAATTACAGGGGCGGAAGTCTTGCAGGCGGGAAGCTGTACGTGTCGCTTTTTCCCTGCAACGAATGTGCAAAGGCGATTATTCAGGCGGGTATCCGCACAATCGTATATGAAAGCGATAAGTATGAAGGAACACCCGGCAATCTTGCATCCAAAAAGATGCTGGATGCAGCGGGAGTGAAGTATTATCAGTATCAAAGAACCGGCCGGAAGGTGACTCTTGATCTGTAGGGTCATCTGCCGGGGAGGATGGACAGAATGAAGAAAGCCTGCAGGCAGATTGCGGCGCTGATGACTGTGGTATTTGCGGTCTACGCAACATCAGACACAGTGTTTGCACTCACCACACAGGAAAAACTGAATCAGGCAAAACAGGAAAAGGCGCAGACGGAAGCAGAGTTGAAACAGACGAAGGACAATATTACCGGTATGCAGGGGGCAAAGGATTCCCTGCAGGGACAGCTGGTGATACTGAATGACAATCTGGAAGAAGTCAGCCGGAATCTCAGTGAACTGGAAGAGAAGATCGGACAGAAAGAACAGGAGATCGAGGATACGCAGGCTGCGCTTGAAGAAGCGGAAGATACGGTAGAATGGCAGTATGAATGCATGAAAAAGCGAATGCAGTTCATGTATGAGCGGAGCGATACGGCATATCTGGAAATGCTGTTTGCCGCCAATGGTTTCGGCGATTTCCTGAATAAGAGTATCTATATGGAACAGCTTGCAGAATATGACAAAAAGATGCTGAAGCAGTACCAGGATACGCAGGCTGAGATCGAAGAGGAAAAGGAAAAGCTGATTGCCCAGAAGCAGGAACTGGATGAACTTCATGAACAGACGGAAGCGGAACAGGGAAAAGTCGCAGGACTTGTGAAAAATACCGCAAATAACATTGCCAGTTATGCGGATCAGATTTCCACGGCACAGAATGTGGCGCTTGCCTACGAGGCGAAAGTGAAAGAGCAGGAGGCAAATATCGCGGCACTGCAGAAACAGCTCGCGGAGGAACAGGCAATGTCGCGTCTGGCTGCGCAGTCTTCCTGGAGAAATATTTCGGAAGTGACCTTTGCCGAAGGGGATCGGGAATTGCTGGCGCAGCTGATCTATTGTGAAGCCGGAGGGGAACCCTATGCCGGTAAACTTGCAGTGGGGGCAGTGGTGATCAACCGTGTGCTCAGTTCCGTGTATCCCAATACGGTGGTGGGCGTTATCTATCAGAATAAACAGTTTTCACCGGTGGGTAGCGGAAGGCTTGCACTCGCCCTCGCGGAAGGACGCGCGACACAGGCGTGCTATCAGGCGGCGGATGAGGCGATGAAAGGCATGACCAATGTCGGGAACTGCGTGTATTTCAGGACGCCGATCCCGGGGCTCACAGGTATTTCCATCGGGGGACATATTTTCTACTAGAAGAGCATGGACACATATCATAAGGGGATGCATACTGGAAAGACATTGTACGGATCACTTTACAATGTCTCAAATGATTCGATATATTTTGTCAGTTTCGCCAGTTCCCCCTTATAGATGAGTGATAACAGGGCATTGCAGGAGAGCAGTGCCTTTTTTAATTCATTCATGGAAATGCCGCCGCATTCGAGTGCCGGCACCATCTCATCCAGATCCACGACTTTCACAAAACCATCGGGATAGATGATCACATCCGCCAGCAGATCCGTGACGATCAGCTTGTTTTCGGAGGCATTGTATTCGTGGGTGATGATATCGCAGTAATAATAAATCAGGGTGTTGTCCTGACGGTAGAATTTGCTGATCTTATAGCCCTCTTTTAAAAAGTAGCACGAATAGCCGTGATGCAAGTCCTTTTTGGGCTTAAGGGCTTTCCAACGGGTGACAATGACGGAGTCGTCCCACATAAGAATCTCGTCATCCTTAAGCAAAATACATTCATCGGGAATGATTCGTTTACGATAAAGAAGCGGATAGTTCATATTGTCTCCTGCGCTGTGCTTTTTGTAGAAAAAGGTAACTGATCAACAGATTTTCAGTTACAAAAATAGTACACTTACAGCACCGGAAAGTCAATGAAAAACGAAAGAGTTTTTTGCTTTACATAAACTATGAAATTTTGTATAATTTAGACTATGGGTAAATTGATTCAAAAGGTTTTGTGAAGGAGCGTGAGAACATATGAAGTATGACCGTTCCACATTCCGGATGCTGGCAATGTTCAGCCAGTTTGGCATTCATATGCTGGTCCCCATTTTTTTGTGTTCTTTTCTTGGCATCTTTATCGATAAGAAGCTGGGTACTTCCTATTGGATGGTCATTCTCTTTTTTGTGGGAGCGCTGGCTGGCTACAGAAATGTTTACCGTCTGGCAAAAAGGCTGGGAGAGAAACAGGACCTGGAGGCATTGAATGAGAGGAAGCACAGGAAAAATAAAAAACATTGATGCTACATTGAAAGAGATGTTTCTTGCCATGTTGGCAGTCGGGCTGCTTGTACAGTTTACCCTTGTCTGGTTTATACAGGACAAAGCCGGGTTTTCCATCGGCTTGTGGGTGGGGGTTATCACAGCGGCATTTATGGCGAATAATATGAATTCCACTCTGGAGCGCGCGCTTTCATTGGGCGAGGGCGGGGCACAGACATTGATCCGCAAAAATTACATTCTCCGCTATTTTGCGGTGATTGTAGTTCTGATCGGATCGTATTTCACCGGACGGGTGAATCCCTTTGCTGTGTTTGGGGGAATCATGACCTTAAAGGTATCGGCGTATCTGCAGCCGCTTACACATAAAATTTTAGAGAGAATAAGGAGGTGAGTCTATGGGACAGGGGATCCTGTTATCCGGGAACGCTGACATTGATTTTATGATTCATGGCGTGTTTTCCTATGAATTGTTCGGTCAGACTTTCTGGATAACGACCACGCATGTCTGCATCCTGATCGTGATGCTTGTGATCATAGGGTTCTGCATCGCGGCAAACCGGGTGATAAAGCATGCGTCAGAGGTGCCGGGAAACTTCCAGAATATCGTGGAACTTATCGTAGAGAAGCTGGATGGCATGGTGGAGAGCGCCATGGGGAAGAACGCATCAAAGTTTGCCAATTATATCGGTACGATTTTTATTTTTATTCTGATCTCCAACATATCGGGTCTGTTTGGATTGAGACCGCCGACAGCCGATTACGGAGTGACATTTCCGCTTGGTGTGATGACATTTGCCATCATTCATTTTAATAAGTTCAAACATCAGAAAGTGTCCGGCGTGATCAAAGGACTGTGCGACCCGTGGGTATTCTGGGCGCCGATCAATATCATAGGTGATCTTGCGGTGCCGATTTCTTTGTCGCTGCGTCTTTTTGCCAATGTGTTGTCGGGAACGGTTATGATGGCGTTGGTCTATGGCCTGCTGAAATGGATCGCAATTATCTGGCCGGCGGCGCTGCATGTGTATTTTGACTTATTTTCCGGAGCGATTCAGACATACGTATTCTGTATGCTGACGATGACTTATGTCAGCGATGCGATCGGAGACGATTAAAACCCAATTCATTTTAAGGAGGAAAAAAAGATGGAATTTAACACGAACTTTATTTTAGGATGCTCGGCGATCGGTGCAGGACTTGCGGTTATCGCAGGTATCGGACCCGGTGTCGGACAGGGTATCGCGGCAGGACATGCTGCGGCAGCAGTAGGAAGAAACCCGGGAGCAAGCTCAGAGATCAGATCCATGATGCTTCTCGGACAGGCAGTTGCCGAGACCACAGGTCTTTACGGTCTGTTGATCGCCATGCTCCTGTTATTTGTAAAACCTCTTGTACCGTAAAAAGTGTCTTACTAAAATCTTTGAAAGGAGACACAGATGGATTCATATTTATTTGACCTGAAGCCCCAGCTGATCCATGATGCGATCCTTAGCATGATTGCTGTCTTTACGCTGTTTCTGGTTGCTTCCAATCTGTTGTTCAATCCGGTACGCCAGATGCTCAAAAAGCGTCAGGATAAGATACAGGGAGAACTCGAGGATGCAAAGCAGAATCAGGATGAAGCTGCGGCGCTGAAGGCAGAGTACGAGGCAAAACTCAAGGATATCAATGTGGAGGCTGAGGAGATTCTGGGCGAAGCCAGAAAGAAAGCGCTCGCGAATGAGAACAGGATCATCGCGGAAGCAAAGGAAGAGGCGGCGAGGATCCGTGAGAGGGCTGAGCAGGAAGCTGAACTTGAGAAGAAGAAGGCCGCGGATGATGTGAAGAAGGAGATGATCTCCATTGCTTCCGTCATGGCAGGCAAGGTTGTTGCAGCTTCGATCGATACGACTGTCCAGGACAGCCTGATCGAGGAAACATTGAAAGAAATAGGTGACAATACATGGCTAAGCTGATTAGTGGAACATACGGCGAAGCCCTGTTTGAGCTTGCCGTGGAAGAGGACAGGCTGGATTCCCTTGCGGAGGAGATACGGAGTCTGCAGCAGATCCTGTCGGAAAATAAGGATCTGGACAAACTGATGAATCATCCGAAGATCAGCAAGGATGAGAAGCTTCAGGTGATGGAAAACATTTTTAAAGAGAAAATCAGTGAGGAACTGATGGGGCTGCTTTCCATCATGATCATGAAGGATCGTTACCGGGAGCTTGATTCGGTTCTGGATTATTTCCTGAACCGGGTAAAGGAAGTGAAGGGGATCGGAGTGGCGTATGTTACTACCGTTTCCGGCCTGAGCGATGTGCAGAAAGAACAGATTGTCGCTAAACTGCTTGCAACGACCGGTTATCGGCAGATGGAGATGCATTATCAGGAGGATCAGAGCCTGATCGGAGGCATGATGATCCGAATCGGTGACCGTATCGTGGACAGCAGCATCAGGACAAAGCTGGAAGAACTGCAAAAACAGTTGATGAAGATTCAATTGGGATAATTTTTTAACGTTACACAATAACAAGAAAGGTGCGTAAAGATCTATGAACTTAAGACCAGAAGAGATTAGTTCAGTCATAAAGGATCAGATCAAGAGATATGCGTCAGAACTGGAGGTATCCGATGTGGGTACCGTGATCCAGGTGGCTGACGGTATCGCCCGCGTACACGGACTGGAAAACGCAATGCAGGGTGAGCTCCTTGAGTTCCCCGGGGAAGTATACGGAATGGTGATGAACCTGGAAGAGGATAATGTGGGTGCCGTTCTCCTTGGCAGTCACAGAAATATCAACGAAGGTGACATTGTCAAGACGACCGGACGAGTGGTAGAGGTTCCCGTAGGCGATGCGATGTTAGGACGTGTTGTGAATGCGTTGGGGCAGCCGATTGACGGCAAGGGACCTGTTCAGACTGACAAATTCCGCAAAATTGAGCGAGTGGCATCCGGCGTTATCACGAGAAAGTCTGTGGATACACCGCTTCAGACGGGTATTAAGGCAATTGATTCCATGGTTCCCATCGGAAGGGGTCAGCGTGAGCTGATCATCGGTGACAGACAGACCGGTAAGACGGCGATTGCCATTGATACGATTATCAATCAAAAGGGACAGAACGTAAAATGTATTTACGTTGCGATAGGACAGAAGGCTTCTACCGTAGCGAATGTCGTGAAGACGCTGGAGGAATTCGGCGCGATGAATTATACGACAGTGGTTGCGGCTGCAGCCAGTGAGCTGGCGCCGTTACAGTACATTGCTCCCTATTCCGGCTGTGCGATCGGTGAGGAATGGATGGAGAACGGCGAGGATGTGCTGATCGTTTATGACG
>CAMGRE010000055.1 GCA_946061355.1 uncultured bacterium
GCTCTTTGTATATTCCCACATCGTATATTTGTAAGGATAATCCGGCGTATCCGCCTCCTGGGACAGCCACACATCATAACCGATCAGTCTGGACAGATCAAGTTTGCGGATCATCCACTCCTTGTCCCCATAAATCATCGGCTTGAATCCTGCCGCTTTAATCTCCTCAAGAAATGCCGTCGCCACCTTTGTCTTATCATCCTTTGACAATCCCTGTACACGCGCCGTATCGTTCTTGACATACTCCATGTCAAACACGACCGGATAAACGATGGAGAATCCCTGAAGCCCTTCAATAACGCGGTACGCTTCCTCTCTTGCTTCGTCCTCAGTCACTGCCTGTGAAAAAAAGGTAACGCCGATATCCATCCCGGCCTCCGTCGCCTTGTTCACATTCTCATAAAACATCTCATCCGCCATCACATTGCCGCTGCCATACCCTCTGGAGCCGAGACGGATCATGGCAAAATCCACTCCCGCCTTCTTCAGCTTCTTGAAATTGATGTCCCCGTCATCCGCACTGACGCGCACACCTACACTCGATACTTTCTCGCTGTCCTCATAATACTTCATGATCGGATACTGGTAAACGAGTCCCGACAGATCATATGTATTCTTGGTCAGATACGGGTTGATACTGACCCATTCCTCCGTTCCATCCTCCGCAACGAGCTTCGTGTGCTTCCCGTCTGTCGAAGGATCCGGTTCTGTTTCCGTCTCCTCCGTTTCCTCTGCTTCCTTCCCGGACTCCGGCCGGTTCTCCTCATCATACATATGCCAGAAATCCAGATCGTCACTGGTGAGGGTACTTCCGGAGATCAGCGGATCATGCTTCTCCTCCGTCTCTGCCGCACTTTCCGTCTCCTGCAGTGCAGCCTGCGCGCTCTGCCGGTTTGGCGGTTTCCTGTTGGCGAGAATAACGGCTCCGAACACGGTAACCACAAACAGCACAACGCCTACTGCCATATAAATCATGGGAAGCCCTGAATTATTGTCATCAAAATCATCTGAAAAACGCATTTTCCTGCCCCTGATAAAAAAATGTGGTATCATATAACTTGAACTTTCAATTTATGATATATGATATCACATTTTCCCCACGAAAGGAACGCTTTTTATGACGGAACAGACATCTCACACCTCATCCTTATCCCACAGGATCATCATGTGTCTGGCACTTATCTGCCTGTTTGCCGGCTGCTGTCTGTTTGCAGTCACCCGGCCGTCCGGCACACACAGCCTGCCCGTGAGCGGAACACAGTTCTGCTTTGACACCGTCGTCACTGTCACGCTCGAGGACGGCGACGGCCTGACGCCCGACCGCGCAGATCAGCTGTTAACGCAATGCTTTGCACTCTGTCAGACATACGAGAACATGCTGAGCCGCACCAGAGAAGGAAGCGATGTGTGGCGGATCAATCACAGCGGCGGCAAACCTGTACAAGTGTCTGACGATACGCTGTCGGTCATCCGGACTGCACTCAAATACAGCCGTCTTACGGACGGAATGCTGGATATCACGATCGCTCCGGCGAAGGATCTGTGGGATTTCACACCGGAGGGCACACATACACTCCCAACGGATGACTCTTTGGAGGAAGCCCTTTCCCATGTGGATTACCGCAATCTTATCGTGGAAAATAACACTGTAATGCTGTCAGATCCGCAAGCCGCCATCGACCTCGGCTGTATCGCCAAGGGCTATATCGCAGACCGGCTGAAGGAGTATCTGGTGAGCGAAGGCGTCACCAGCGCAATCTTAAATCTCGGCGGGAATGTGCTCACAATCGGCGAAAAGCCCTCCGGTGAACCCTTTGTATTAGGCATCCGGCGCCCTTTTGCGGACAGTAATGATTCCATCGCCGCCATCGAGACAAGCGGCCGATCCCTTGTCTCCTCCGGTGTCTATGAGCGGTATTTTGTATTAAACGGCAGGCGCTACCATCATCTGCTGAATCCGAACACCGGCATGCCGCAGGAGAATCATCTGCTCAGCGTGACGATCCTGTCCGACTCCTCCACCGACGGTGACGCGCTCAGCACGGTATGCTTCCTGCTCGGACCGGAAAAGGGACTGGAACTCATTGAGACTCTGCCGGATACGGAAGCCGTCTTTATCACGGATGATTATGAGCTTTATTTAAGCAGCGGTCTGCGCTGCGTCACAAAATCCGAAGGCGTCATACCGGTATTCTGCGAGAACGCCCGCAGAAATGTGGAATAGTCGCCATATCCGCACTCTTCACTGACTTTCACTACCGGAATGCCCTTAAGCAGTTTTTCCTTTGCCAGAATCATTCTCTTCTCCGTGAGATACCTGTGGATCGTATAACCCGTCTCTTTCTTGAAGGTGCGCATCAGATGATACTTACTCACATAAAAGGTATCTGCAAGTCTCTCCCCGCTGATCTCTTCGGCGAGATGATCATTGATATAGTTCAGGATCTCAACAATTTTCTGATTGTACACCGCTTCAGGACTGATCTCTCTGAATTTCTGACCGCTCTCAACAATTCTGTTGATCTCAAGCATAAATGTCAGAAACAAAAGCTGCATCTCCAGTTTATACCCGTACTGCTTCCCGGCGCCGCACTGCTCCAGGCGAAGCAGCGTCCGCTCCGCGTCCGCGCGGACAGCCTCAGGGAGCCTCAGGACATAAGACTTTTCCGTTTCCGCTCTCTCAAAGCAAAGAGACGGATCATACTGCGGCGCGTTGTACCGCCTCAGATATTCCGTGGAGATATAGAGAATACTCCGCTCATAAGGCACCTGATTGTCGATCACCGGTCTATGGATCTGGCCGTGCCCGACAAGCACGATATCTCCGGGCTTCAGTTCATAGTAACACCCCTCGATCATGTAATTTACCTTCCCGCCCCAGAACACAATGATCTTGTCAAAATCATGGTAATGAAGGCTCATCTCTCCCGACACATTGTCGCGCAGATGAAACACACGAAACGGCTCTTTCAGGTATCCCGCTTTCTCATAATTTTCCATTTATTACCTTCCTTATCACATTATATATCCACAATCCTGCTCTATTCTTTTCTTCGTTCTGCATTCTTATATCCCTATCATTTCACAAAGCCGCACTTTTTGCAATATATATGGCAATATTTCTTATTTTTATGATTTAAAATGCCTGTTATAGTAGAATCATAAGGAGGGAATGTTATGGAACTGATCTTCAAGAAATATCACACCAGAGATGACGACACCGAACTGAATTATCTGATCTTTGATCCTTCCATGAATTCCGGACAGCTCACAAAAGAACTGAGGCAGTCCATCTCCTGCAGAAATTTCGGTCAGAATTACGCCAGACTGCTCATGGGGCCGATCTGGAAAGGCCAAAAAATGACCGCCAGAGTGTTTACCTCTGACGGTGATGAGATTCCTTATGATGATACCGACCTGCAGATCCTCAGATCCTGTATGTCCCACGGGAAATCGTGCGGCACGGTGTATCTGTTCTGCTAAAGTCTGTCTGCAAATATACTCTTATAGCCTTCCCCGAAAATCTCGGTTGCGCTTGTCACGATCATAAAAGCACGCGGGTCCTCTTCCTTAACAACTTCTTCTATCTTGGGGGCCTGCTGTTTTTTTGTCACGCACATGATCACTTTCTTGTCACGGCTGCTGTACCCGCCCTCGCCACGCAGATACGTAACGCCTATGTCTATCTCTTCCAACAGTCTTCCCGCAATCTCTTCATGGCTGTCGCTGATGATATAGATCAGTTTTGCCTCATCCCTGCCGTAGAGCACCACATCCATGACGACCGACATGACGATAACGGCAATCATGGCATACAGTACCACATCAATATTCCTAAAAACCAGACCGGAGCTCATCACGATGACTACATCGGTCAAAAAGAACAGCGCACCTGTCCGCAGATGCGGATACGACAATCGCAGCACCTTGACGATAATGTCCGTCCCGCCCGTTGTTGCACCCTGTCTGAAAATGATCCCGAGCGCCAGCGCCACAAGTGTGCCGCCCGTCAGGCAGGCAAGCATCGGCTCCTCTGTCAGAGCGCCGACCGGCGCCATCAGATCCGTCGCTGCAGAAACCGCCAGAACCGCGTATCCTGTGGACAGGATAAACTTCCATCCAAATTTCCAAAGTCCCAGAAGGATCAACGGAATGTTGATGAGAAAGATCATCGTTCCCGTGGGAACACCGGTCAGCCGGTTCACAATGATGGCGATTCCCGTCACACCGCCGGGCGCCAGATTATTGGGATCCAGAAACAGACTGACGCCCGCCGCATAGACGACTGACGCCAAGGTAATGATACAATATTTTCTGATTCCCCGCTTGATGCGCGCTATTCCTATTCCTGTCCCTGAAACATTCTTCACAATAAGTTCCTCACATTAAGCGTGTCCGTTCTCCGCCCCGGAGACGCCTCATCAGATGCTTGTCGCAACCAACTTCGGCTGATACTTCTCCTGCTCCAGCGCCGCGATGATCTGCTGCTTATGCTCCGTTCCGAATGCCTCCAGCGTGATTCGCAACTCCACTGCCGCGCTCCGGTTGGTGGAAACAAACTGATTGTGCTCCAGCTTGATCACATTGCCGCTCTCCTTCGCGATCACGGCCGCCACTCTGGATAGCTCGCCCGGCTTATCCGGCAGAAGCACCGATACCGTAAAGATACGGTCTCTGAAGATCAGTCCCTGCTGTACCACAGAGGACATTGTGATGATATCCATGTTTCCGCCGCTTAAGATTGACACGATTTTCTTGTTTTTTACATTTAAATGTTTGAGCGCCGCCACTGTGAGCAGACCGGAATTTTCCACGACCATCTTGTGGTTCTCCACCATGTCGAGGAACGATACGACCAATTCCTTATCCTCCACAGTGATGATGTCATCCAGATTCTTCTGGATATAAGGGAAGATCTTCTCTCCCGGCGTCTTCACCGCCGTACCGTCAGCGATGGTATTGACTCCCTTCAGCGTCGTCACTTTGCCTTTCTTAATGGATTCCTGCATACAATTGGCTCCCGCAGGCTCCACACCGATCACTTTGATCTTGGGATTTAACAATTTGGCCAGAGTGGACACGCCCGTTGCCAGTCCGCCGCCTCCGATGGGTACAAGAATGATGTCAACCAATGGCAGTTCCTTAAAGATTTCCATGGCGATCGTTCCCTGTCCCGTCGCTACCGCCTCATCATCAAAAGGATGAATAAACGTATATCCGTTCTGCTCCGCGAGTTCATATGCATGGGCACATGCCTCATCATACACATCGCCATGAAGCACGACCTGTGCTCCGTAGCTCTTGGTGCGCGTCACTTTCATCAGAGGTGTCGTCGTGGGCATCACGATCGCCGCCCTGGCGCCATAGCATTTCGCCGCATACGCCACACCCTGTGCATGGTTGCCCGCGGAAGCGGTGATCAGCCCCTTCTGCCGCTCCTCATCCGTCAGCGTGCTCATCTTATAATAGGCGCCTCGCACCTTATATGCCCCTGTGAACTGCATATTCTCCGGCTTCAGGTACACCTTGTTTCCGGTCTGGCTGCTCAGATAATCACTGTACACAAGCTTTGTCTCCAGCGTTACCCTCTTGACAACCTCGGACGCCTCCTCAAAGGCTTCCAGCGTCAGCATCTTCTTCTCCATTAGTTTTCTCCTTTTATATCAAATAATGCATTCACAAACTCATCGGAATCAAATTTCTGCAGATCCTCCACCGTCTCACCGACACCGATATATTTGACCGGCACATGAAGTTCCGACTGGATCGCCACGGCGATACCGCCTTTTGCCGTCCCGTCCATCTTTGTCAGAATGATTCCCGTGAGATCCGCCACCTCACCGAACTCCCTCGCCTGCTGCAGCGCATTCTGTCCGGTCGTACCGTCCAAGACCACCAGGTTCTCCCGGTGTGCCTCGGGGAACTCCTTGTCGATGATGCGATTGATCTTCTTCAGTTCTTCCATCAGATTCTTTTTATTATGAAGGCGTCCCGCAGTATCGCACAACAGCACATCCGCATGACGCGCTTTTGCCGCATTCACTGCATCATAGATGACCGCCGCGGGATCCTGTCCCTCTTTGCCGCCGATCATCTCCACGCCTGCGCGGTTCGCCCACTCCGTAAGCTGCTCTCCCGCAGCCGCCCGGAACGTGTCCGCCGCCGCCAGGATCACTTTCCTGCCCTGCGCTTTGAGCTTGCCCGCCAGTTTGCCCACCGATGTCGTCTTGCCGACACCGTTGACACCGATCACCAATACCACCGACTGCTTCTTCTCAAAATCATATGCCGTCTCGCCGACGCGCATCTGCTCTCTGATGCTGTCGATCAGCAGCTGCCTGCAATCCGCAGGCTCTTTGATATGCTGCTCCTTCACCTGCTCACGCAGTCTGTCCAGGATCTCTCCCGTGGCATTGACGCCGATATCACCCATGATCAGGATCTCCTCCAGTTCCTCATAGAAATCCTCGTCAATCATCGAGTAACCGTGAAACAGGTCGTCGATCCCGTTCACGATATTATCTCTCGTCTTGGTCAGTCCTTCTTTTAAACGTCCGAAAAAGCCCTTTTTCTCCCCGCTCACGCGAAATCCTCCTTCTTCCTAATTATCAAGATCATCGTCGATCAGGTTTACGCTGACAAGGGTGGAAATTCCCTTCTCCTGCATGGTAATGCCGTACAGACGGTCCGCCCGCTCCATGGTTCCCCTTCTGTGGGTGATCACGATAAACTGCGTATTCTTTGTCAGCTTATGTAAATATTTTGCAAAGCGTCCCACATTACTCTCATCAAGCGCCGCCTCGATCTCGTCTAAGAGACAGAACGGTGACGGCTTCAGATTCTGGATGGCGAACAGCAGCGCGATCGCCGTGAGCGCCTTCTCCCCGCCGGACAGCTGCATCATATTCTGCAGTTTCTTTCCGGGCGGCTGTGCAATGACCCGAATGCCCGCCTCAAGGATATCCTCATCCTCCATCAGTTCGATCGTTCCCTTTCCACCGCCGAACAGTTCCTTGAATACCTTGTCAAACTCCTTTGCAATCTCCTTGAATTTCTCGCTGAACTGTTTACGCATTGCCGTGTCAAGCTCATTGATGATGCCGAGGAGTGTCTGCTCCGCCTCTACCAGATCATCATGCTGATTCTTTAAGAACGTATAACGCTCCATCAGATTCTTGTAATCCTCAATGGCGTTGACGTTGACATCACCCAGACGTTTGATCTGGTCCTTGACCTCCGCAATGTCACGCCGGATGACGATCAGATCCTTAAATTGCTCATCCCTCATGGAAGCCGCAGCGGAAAGTGTGATCTCATACTCATTCCACATATAATTGATCCGGTCCTCTATCGTCCCTTCCAGCTTCTCACGCTGGGCATTCAGACGATAGACTTCTTTGTCCAGATCTCCCATCCGCTTCGAGAGATCTTCCCTGACATCAAAAAAGCTCTTCTGCTTCGCGGTCAGTTCCTCTTTTCTGGTCACATCCGCCTTCAGCTTCTCCTCCACATCTCCCTGCGTCGTGTGGGAGCTTGCGATTGTCTTTTCTATCTCAATGATATTTTCCTGTTTCCTTTGAACTTCCGCCGCATTGTTTGCAAGTTCCGTGTTGATCTCTTCCAGCTCACTCCGAAACCTGCTGATCTCGCCTTCCATTCTGTCCACATTCTGCTGTTTAAATTCCTGCTGTTGACGGTATTTCTCCATCTCAACATCCCATTCGGACAGCTTCTGTGTACGCTCAGATTCCTCCGTGCGCTTGTCGCTAAGCAGCGCCTCCAGTTTCCCGATCTGCTCCTTGACGCTTTCCTCCAGATTATGGGAATTCGTCAGCTCCTGATCAGCCGCCGCTTTGTCCGTCTGGATCTGTTCAAACTGCTTCCCGATCTCCTCCTGCTCATTTCGGAGACTTCCGAACCCTTCCTCTGTCTCGTTCCACTTCTCCTGCGCGGACATGACATTCAGTCTCGCCGTATTCTGGGCGATAAAGCGCTCCTGCAGGGACGCACGCGTCTCCTCCAGTTCCTTGCGCGTACGGTTTCTCTCCTCCTTGGTCTGCTCAATGCTGTTAAGCAGCTCGTCAATATCGCCGAGGCATTTCTTCACCTTCGCCTCCAGCTCACTGATCTCGCGCCTGCGGCCGAGCAGGTTGGAATTATTCTTAAAGGCGCCGCCGCTGATGGCTCCGCCCGGAACGAGAAGTTCACCCTCTATGGTGACCATACGGATCCCGTAATCATATTTCCTGGCAATCTTCACTGCATGATCCACCGTATCCACCACCATGATACGCCCCACCATGGCTTTTGCCACGTTGGCATATTTCGGATCGATCTGAACGAGCGAATCCGCCAGTCCGATCACACCCTCCTCCGAGAGTGCCTCCGGGGTCTTGAATTCCTGCGGATTCTGAATGCTGGTGAGCGGCAGGAAGGTCGCACGACCGCCCTTTGTCTTCTTGAGATAAGCGATCATACGCTTGGCGGTCTCCTCATCATCCGTCACCACATTCTGGATATTTCCTCCGAGCGCGGTCTCGATCGCCGTCTCATACTTTTTGTCCACCTTGATGATATCGGCAACAACACCGATGATTCCTTTTTCCGTGTCTTTCTGCTCCATGACGCGCTTTACGCTGCCGCCATAGCCCTCGTAGCGCTCCGTCAGATTCGTCAGCGCTTCCAGCTTGGATTTTTCCTGATGGTAAACCACCTGCATATCACGGAGTTTCTGGTCTTTCTCGGTGAGCTCAATCTTAAACTGTCCCAGTTTCTCCTCAAGCACAGCCTGTTTCTGCGTCATCTCGCGGATATCCGCATTGACTGCCTCGAACTCTTCCTCCAGCTTCCGGATCGCCTCTTTCTGCTCCTCCTCATCGGACTTGGCGCGAAGAAGTCTGGAATTAAGCTCAGCCTTGCGGATCGTCACCTGCTCGAGCATCGTCTCAAAACGCTCTATCTTAGAGCGGATCGTCGCTCTCTCATTCAGGGTGTTTAAGATCGTATTCTTGCCGTTCTCAACCTCTGTATTATATTCACGGATCTGCGACTGCACCTCAGCGAGCAGCTGCGCAGCCTCCTCTCTGGAAGCCTTTGTCTCCTCCGCGAGTCTGTCCGTCTCCTGCTTGTCCTCCAATATGACATTTTTGTCATTTTCCTTGTCCCGGATCTCGGACTGGACAGTCTCCTGCCGTTTCACCAGATGCTCCGCGTTGCTCTCGGCAGACTTCACCTGTTCCTTTAATACATTGATCTCACCCTCCAGTTTGCTGCGCAGCACACTGGTGTCCGTGAGCGTCGTCTTGGCATTCTCGATCGCCTCTTCCAGAGACTCGATCTCACCCTGGATCTGCTCATACTCCTCACGGGTCTTCTCGTACTTTTCCTTCGTCTCGTTCAGATCACCATCTGCGATCGCATACTTGCGCTCCACATCCTCGAGCTGTTTGGTAATATGGTCATTCTCCAGAAGGAACATATTCACATCAAGTGTCTTTAACTCTTCCCGCTTCTTCAGATAGACCTTCGCCTTTTCCGACTGGCGCTCCAGGGGGCCGATCTGCTTCTCCAGCTCCCCGAGGATATCATTGACACGGACCAGATTCTGCTTCTCATCCTCCAGCTTCTTCTGCGCCGTCGCCTTCCTGCGTTTGAACTTCACAATACCGGCAGCCTCATCAAAGAGTTCACGTCTCTCCTCCGGCTTGCCGCTCAATATCTTGTCGATCTGTCCCTGTCCGATAATGGAATAGCCTTCCTTCCCGATACCGGTATCATAGAACAATTCATTGACATCTTTCAGACGGCACGTCGTCCCGTTGATGGAGTACTCGCTCTCACCGGAACGGTACAACCGCCTCGCAACGGTAACCTCATCATAATCGAGCGCAAGCAGATGATCAGAATTGTCGAAGGTGATCGCCACATACGCATACCCTAACGGCTTCCTTGTCTCCGTACCAGAAAAAATGACATCCTGCATGGATGCCCCTCTCAGCTGCTTGATCCTCTGCTCTCCCAACACCCAGCGCACAGCATCCGCAACATTACTCTTTCCGCTGCCATTCGGTCCCACAATGCCCGTGATGCCATTGTGGAACTGAAATTTGATCTTATTCGCAAACGATTTGAATCCGTGTACTTCAATACTCTTTAAATACATATAATACCTGTCTTATCCCCTCTATTTTTCGTTCATACAAGCTTGCCCGCCACAAGGCTATTCCGCAAGCTCCGATACGGAAATGAGCGCCTGATAAGCCGCCTGCTGTTCCGCCAGCTTCTTGCTCCTGCCGCTTCCCTCGCCGATCTTCTTTCCGTTCAATTGTGCCTCCACCATGAAGACCTTGTCATGCTCCGGTCCGGTCTCGCTCACGAGCACATACGTAAGTGACGTATTCGGAAATCTCTGCACACGCTCCTGCAGGATCGTCTTGCTGTCATAGAACAGCTGCTTATGATCCAGATCCGATAAAATAAACCTGTTGATATAATCTCTGGCCGGCTCCAGTCCGCCATCCAGATAGATCGCACCGATCACAGCCTCCATCACATCCGATATGATGGAATCCCTGTTTCTTCCGCCGGTCGTCTCCTCGCCCTTGCCCAGATAAATAAAGCTTTCCAGTTCAATGTCTCTCGCACAAAAAGCAAGCGCCGGCTCACATACCATGGAAGAACGCTGCTTGGTGAGTTTCCCTTCCGGCAGATCAGGATGGGCATGAAACAAATAATCGCTGGAGACAAGTTCCAGCACGGCATCTCCCAGAAACTCCAGCCGTTCGTAGTCCTGCCGCTTATTGATCTTCTGTTCATTCGCATAGGAACTGTGCGTGAGCGCCTGCTGTAACAGTTCCTTATCCCGGAACACATAACCGATCCGCTGCTCTAACTGTTCTATCTTTTTACTGTCAATCCTCATAGTTTTGTCCCTGATGCCTGTCTACTCTCCCGTGGTATTCCGAATCAATTCAAGCGCTTCGCCCACCGTGGTGATCTTCTCGGAAACCTCCGGCGGAACCTCTATATGAAACACATCCTCAATTCCCATAACGATCTGAAACAGATCCAGAGAGTCTGCTCCAAGATCCTCTATAAATGTCGTATCCTCCGTGATCTCATTGGGATCGACACTGAGCACTTCGGCGATCACCTTTTTTAACTTGTCAAAATCCATGGTAATCCAATCCCTTCTACGCTTCCTCTTTCTGTATCTTCGTATCATCAGACTGTGCTGCGGACTGTACGCTAAGCTGTGTCTTGATCTTTTCGTTGATCTTCTGTTCCTTAAACGCAATACACTGCAGAATCGAATTCTTGATCTCAACGGCGTGCGAACTGCCATGCGTCTTCACGACAAGACCGTTTAAGCCAAGTAACGGTGCTCCTCCGTACTGCTCTAAGTCAAACGCTTTCAGTGTCTCCTTAAGCGCCGGTTTGACAAGCAATGCACCGATCTTGCTGCGAAGCGTCGTCAGCATGCCCTGTTTGACCGCATGCAGAAGTGTCGCCCCGACACCCTCATACATCTTTAAGATCACGTTGCCGACAAATGCCTCGCAGACCACCACATCCGCAGCGCCCGAAGGAATATCCCTCGCCTCCACGCTGCCGATAAAATTGATATCGCTGCACTCCTTCAGGAGCGGGAACGTCTCTTTGACAAGCGCATTTCCTTTCTCCTCCTCAGCTCCGATATTGACGATACCGACGCGGGGATTCTTAACGCCGAGTACATTCTCCATATAGATCGCGCCCATTTTAGCGAACTGGACAAGATGAGACGGCCGTGCATCCACATTGGCACCGCAGTCAATCAGCAGCGCTGCACCCGTTGCCGTCGGAATGACCGGAGCCAGAGGCGGCCGTTCCACGCCTTTGATCCTGCCCACGAGCACTTGTCCACCCACGAGAACCGCACCTGTACTGCCGGCAGACACAAACGCATCGCACTGTCCCTCTTTGACCATCTTCATGCCTTTTACAATCGAGGAATCCTTCTTTGCACGGATTGCTGCCACCGGCGGCTCCGCCGTCTCGATCACCTCAGAAGCATGCACAATCTCGATCTGCTCCTCAGGCACGGTATATTTGGAAAGCTCTGCCCGAATGGCATCTTCCTTTCCCACAAGAAATACTTTTATCTTTTTGCTGGCCTGCACCGCCTCCACTGCACCCTTTACCACTTCTGCAGGGGCGTTGTCTCCGCCCATCGCATCGACTGCCACATTGATCAGTTCGCTCATTTCCGGTTTCCTCCATTAAAATATGCCTTATATAAATATACTAAATCGATTGACAAAAAGCAAGTACCGCTGCCGTCAAGCCACCACCGTCATGCAGCTATCGGAACTGCTCTGTGGCCGCAGCCAAATATACGCAAAAAGGACATTCCCG
>CAMGRE010000056.1 GCA_946061355.1 uncultured bacterium
AAGTATTGAAAAACCGGCAGATGCGAGTTCCGCAGACGCCCTGAAATCGAACATCGTTCTTCCAAAAATATTGCAGATACTTGACACTTTGAGACGCAGAACACCCCTTTGTTATGATGAAAAAACAAAAAATATATAAAATACATCATGTGCAGCAGTTCTTTTTCCGTCTCCTGCACTCCATTTATTAAGAATTTATGAACAAATTTTGTATTTTCTCTTGTCATATGAACCAAAATAGGCTAGAATGGATGTAAAAGTGGTGAAAAGTGGAGTGAAGTGGCACGAAGTGGTACAAAAATGGGCCTGTGATACTGCCAGTGCGTGTCATGATAGAATTTTGCTTTTCGTGGCAGACTGCTTTTATGGGTGACGCTTATGTTTATGGGAGAATACAACCACACAATTGATGCCAAGGGCAGAGTGATCGTACCTTCCAAATTCCGTGAGACACTGGGCGATGAGTTCGTGGTGACCAAGGGATTGGACGGGTGCCTCTTTGTGTACGACAACAATGAGTGGGCTGCATTCGAGGAGAAACTGAAGTCACTCCCGATTACAAATAAAGATGCGAGACAGTTTGTGCGTTTCTTCCTGGCGGGAGCTGCCAGCGTGGAAGTGGACAAGCAGGGAAGAATTTTATTGCCGGGATCCCTCAGGGAATTCGCGGAACTCATAAAGGATGTCGTGCTGATCGGTGTGGGAAGCCGCATCGAGATCTGGAGCAAAGAAAGATGGGAAGGCACGGCAGCTTTTGAGGATATGGATATGGTGGCAGAGCATATGGCGGATCTGGGACTTGGAATATAGAAGCCATGGCCTCAGATACGGAGCCTGACATATAGGGGATAAGGCATGGAATTTAAGCATACATCTGTCTTGCTTGACGAAACAATAGAGAATCTGAATATCAGACCGGACGGTATCTACGTGGACGGCACACTGGGCGGTGGAGGACATGCTTATCATGTGGCGCAGAGGCTTTCCGATAAGGGGAGGCTGATCGGTATTGACCAGGATGACGCTGCGATCCGTGCGGCGGGTGAGAGACTCGCGGTATTCGGAGACAAAATTACCATCATACGGAATAATTACAGAAATATGCAGGCCGCACTGCGTGAGGCCGGTGTGGCGAAAGTGGACGGCATTGTGCTGGATCTGGGAGTCTCCTCCTATCAGCTGGATACGCCGGAGCGGGGATTTTCCTATAGAGACGAGGATGCTGAACTGGACATGCGTATGGACAGACGCCAGGAACTAACGGCGAAGGAGATTGTCAACGAGTGGAGCCAGCAGGAGATCTTCCGCATTATCAGAGACTACGGCGAGGACAGATTCGCCCAGAATATCGCGAAGCATATCGTGGCGGCGAGACAAAAGGAGCCGATCTGCACCACGGGGCAGCTCAATGAGATCATTAAAGAGGCGATTCCGGCAAAGGTCAGGGCGGTGGGCGGACATCCCTCCAAACGGACTTTCCAGGCGATCCGGATCGCATGCAACAGAGAACTTGAGGTGCTGGAGGATTCGCTGGACGGTCTGATTGATCTGCTGAATCCGGGCGGAAGGATCTGCATCATCACATTCCATTCGCTGGAAGACCGGATCGTGAAGTCGGCGTTTCGGCGCAATGAGAACCCCTGCACATGTCCGCCGGACTTTCCGGTCTGTGTGTGCGGGAAGCAGTCAAAGGGAAAAGTGATTACGAGGAAACCGATCCTGCCCGGAGACGAGGAACTGGCGAATAACAAAAGATCAAAAAGTGCAAAGCTGAGAGTATTTGAAAAGAGGTAATGGTTATGGCTGTACAAGGTCAGAGAAGAGCATATTCAGACAGAAGAATACAGAGCAGAAGCTATGTCTATGGAAATACGGCCAGACAGCTTGACGTCAGACGTGCGATCAGAGAGCCGGAGCACAGAGAGAATCACGCTGTCCGCAGGAATCGCGAGAAAGCTGCGCACATGAATCCCGGCTATGTGCTGTTCCTTGCGACGGCGCTGATTGCAGCAGGAGTGATTCTGATCGGATACATCAGGCTCCAGTCGGAACTGACCAACAGTATCAAACATATATCGGTTCTGGAGAGTCAGTTAAATGATCTGAAGCTTTCAAACGATGAGGAATACAGCAGGATCGAGAGCAGCGTAAATCTGGATGAGATCAAGCGGATCGCGATAGAGGAACTGGGCATGACATATCCTTCCGAGGGACAGATCGTCATCTACAGCGCAGAGGGCAGTGATTATGTGCGCCAGATAGCGGATATTCCTGAGAAATAGCATGACACTTCAGGGTTTTTCTGCTGTTATGAATAAAAGCAGGTGGATATATTTTGAAGGCGAATAATAGTTCGAACAGAAAATTTACAATCAAGATGCAAAAGAAGCTGGCGGTACTGTTTTTGTTTGTACTGCTGGCTTTCGTCGGATTAAGCGCCAAATTGATCCTGATCAACAAGGATAACGGCGAACAGTACAAGAAGCAGGTGCTTTCCCAGCAGCAGTATGACAGCAGGGTGCTTCCGTTCAAACGGGGAGACATCGTGGACTGCAAGGGGACGAAGCTTGCCGTGAGTGAGAAGGTTTACAATGTGATCCTGGATGCCAAGCAGCTGACGGCGAAGGAGGAGTATCTGGAGCCGACGCTCCAAGCGCTGTCGCAGTGCTTTTCCCTCAATTCGGGAGAGATCCGTGCTTACGTGGCGGAGAATCCGACATCACAGTATTATGTATTGGCAAAAAGACTGCCATATGATCAAATTAGCAAATTTGTGGAATTACAGAATGATATTGAAAATAATCCATATATTAAAGGTATCTGGTTCGAGGAAGAATATGAGCGGACTTATCCGAACGGCAGCATGGCATGTGATGCGATCGGATTTACCGGCAGGGATAATGTCGGAAGCTACGGGCTGGAAGAATACTATAATGATACCTTAAACGGGATCAACGGCAGGGAGTACGGTTACTTAAATGATGATTCCACACTGGAGAGAAGCACCAAGGCTGCTGTGGACGGCAACACGATCGTCACGACTCTGGATGCCAATATCCAGAGCATTGTGGAGAAAAACCTGAAAAAGTTCAATGAGGACAACAAAAATGCGGCCAGAGACGGTAACGGTGCCTACAATATCGGCTGTATCGTCATGAAGGTGCACACGGGAGAGATCCTCGCTATGGCAAGTTATCCGGACTATGATCTGAATGATACCAAGAATCCGCAGACGCTCATCGGCTCTTATCTGATCGATGAGACGGGAAAAACAACCGACACGGTCATCACCCAGGAAGTACTGAATACCATGGATGATGAGGCTCTGTACACCAATCTCAATGCACTGTGGAAGAACTTCTGCATCAGCAGCACCTATGAGCCGGGATCGGTGGCGAAGCCATTTACGGTCGCTACCGGGCTGGAGACGGGAAAGCTTACCGGAAATGAGACGTATTTCTGCGGGGGATCGCTCTGGTACGGCGGTCATGAGATCCATTGCCATAACCGTCTGGGTGACGGCATGCTGACCGTGAAGGAGGCTGTGGAGAAATCCTGCAATGTGGCTCTGATGCAGATGGGTGATGCGATCGGAAAAAATGATTTCCTGAAATTCCAGGGGATGTATAACCTGGGGCTGAAGACGAACATTGATCTGGCAGGTGAGGCCAGAACGGATGCCCTTGTGTATAATTCGAATACGATGGGGGAAGCCGAGCTTGCCACTTCCACATTCGGACAGGGATTTAACGTCACGATGATCCAGATGATTACAGCGTACTGCTCCCTGATCAACGGCGGCTACTATTATGAGCCTCATATGGTCAATAAGATCCTAAGCCCGGACGGGACCACGATCAAAAATATCGAGCCGAGGATCCTGAAACAGACGGTTTCGGCGAGCACCTGTGACAGGATCATTGATTACTGTAACGGTGTCGTGACCGAAGGAACCGGCAAAACGGCGAGACCGGCTGGCTATGCCATCGGCGGCAAGACGGGAACTGCCGAGATGGTGCCGCGTACCAAACACAATTATGTGGTGTCTTTTATGGGACATGCACCTGCCGAAAATCCGGAGATTGCCATCTATGTTGTGGTGGACAGACCGAATACCGCGATGCAGGACGACGCCAAATTCGCCACGGGTATTGTGCGAAATTCCCTGACAGAGATTCTGCCTTATCTGAATTACTTCATGACTGAGGAAATGTCAGAGAAGGAGCAGGAGGAGATGGCAGCAAGCGATCTGGCAGTGCATATTCCGGGCATAAAAGGCGGTGCGGAGGAGAGCGGCGAAGATTTGGAAAGTGTGGAGATCACGGATGGTGAGTCCACAGAGAATGCAGGTGGAGAAGGCACACAGAATACAGGTGATACGCAGAGCGGTGAGACGACAGAGGAAGAGGAGGCTGTCAGCAAGCAGGAGAAGGAGTGGCAGGAACGTCTCGCAACCTATGAGACGGATTCGGCGACAGGCTATCTGATTGAACCCGGCACAGGAGTGCTGATCGATCCCGAAACGGGACAGTCGGTGGACGGTGCGTCCTTTATGAACTGATTTATGCGATAGGAATAACCTCATAGAAAGGATAATAGATTGTAATAATTCAGATGATTCCTTTTTATGGGGTTTTTGATGGAAAATGAGCGCAGTATCTGGCAGGGGAAACTATTTACAAAGAATAAGACCTTTCACAGAAAGAAGATTTTTGTGATATTTGTCATATGCCTCACGTGCTTTTTGGGGCTGGGTGCACGGCTCGTCTATCTGATGGTGAATTGCTCGGAATACTACACGGACCGGGCCAGAGAACTCCATGAGAGGGAACGGGATATCAAAGCAGCGAGAGGGCGGATCCTGGACCGGAACGGCAATGTGCTCGCGGATAATAAGACGGTATGTACCATTTCCGTGATCCACAGCCAGATGAAGGAAAAGGAAAAAATCGTGGAAATGCTGTGCAAAGAGCTTTCCCTAAGTGAGGAATATGTCCGCAAGCGGGTGGAAAAGGTATCTGCCATTGAGCGGATCAAAAGCAATGTGGATAAGGAAGTGGGAGACCGGATCAGGGAATATGACCTGGAAGGTGTGAAGGTTGATGAGGATTATAAACGCTTCTATCCGGGAGGGGAGCTTGCCTCCAAGGTGCTTGGATTTACCGGTGGTGACAATCAGGGGATCCTCGGACTGGAAGTGGAGTATGAGGATGTGCTGCAGGGAACTCCGGGTACAATCCTCACGATGACGGATGCCAGAGGAATTGAACTGGAGCGTGCCGGAGAAGACAGAGTGGAACCTGTGGACGGCAATGATCTGGTGCTGTCCATGGATGTAAATATCCAGAAATATGCGACGCAGCTGGCTTATCAGGCAATGGAGACAAAACAGGCGGACGGTGTTTCCATCATTGTGATGAATCCGAAGAACGGGGAGATCCTTGCCATGACCAGTGTGCCGGAGTTTGATCTCAACGAGCCTTTTGTATATAACGGTGCGGAAAACACGGACGGTATGAGTGATGACAAAAAACAGGACCTGCTGAACCGGATGTGGAGAAACAGTTGTATCAACGATACGTACGAGCCGGGATCGACTTTCAAAACAGTGACGGCTGCGGCCGGACTGGAGGCCGGGGTTGTGCACACAAATGACACGTTCCACTGTCCGGGCTTTGTGATCGTGGAGGATCGTAAGATCCGATGCCACAAGGTGGGAGGACATGGCAGTCAGGATTTTATTCATGCGACGATGAATTCCTGTAACCCCGTTTTTGTGACGGTCGGACTGAGACTTGGTGCGGACCGGTATTATGAGTATTTTCAGAAATTCGGACTGCTTCAAAAGACAGGGATCGACCTGCCGGGAGAGGCAGGGACGATCATGCATAAGAAAGAGAACATCGGGATGGTGGAGCTTGCCACGATTTCTTTTGGACAGTCCTTTCAGATCACGCCGATTCAGCTGATCACTACTGCTTCTTCCTTTGTGAACGGCGGCACCAGAGTGACCCCGCATTTTGGAGTGCGTGTTCAGGATAAGGACGGCAGGACGGTAAAGACTTTTTCCTACCCTGAAAAAAAGGGAATTGTGTCGGAGGAGACCTCGGCGACGATGCGTATGATGCTCGAGAAGGTGGTGGCCGAGGGCGGCGGGAAGAAGGCATACATCGAAGGATATCGGATCGGCGGTAAGACGGCTACAAGCCAGACACTTCCCAGAGGGAGCGGAAAGTATATTTCTTCTTTCCTCGGGTTTGCACCGGCGGATGATCCGCAGGTGATTGCGCTTGCCATTATTTACAATCCGCAGGGAGTCTACTACGGAGGCCAGATCGCCGCTCCCGTCGTAAAGCAGCTTTTTGAAAATATACTTCCGTATTTAGAGAGAATGGATTATAATTAACAATGGTGTTTTTGGATTTATGAGCCGTAAACAAATTAAAGAGGAAATCCGGAAAGGATAAAGAAGATGACAACGTATAGGTTAATTGTGGTTCCCGTGATTCTGGCATTTGCCATCAGCGTGATCCTGGGGCCGTTTGTAATACCGTTCCTGCGAAAACTCAAGGTGGGACAGACAGAGAGAGATGATGGGCCGCAGTCCCATCTGAAGAAAAGCGGTACACCGACGATGGGCGGCGTGCTGATCCTGACGAGTGTGATTCTGGCTTCGCTTCCCTATGTGAAGCAGTATCCTAAGATCATTCCCATTCTGTTTCTGACGCTCGGTTTCGGACTGATCGGTTTTCTGGATGATTATATCAAAGTGGTGCTGAAGCGTTCCATGGGACTGACTCCCGGACAGAAGATGGCGGGACAGCTTGTTGTCACGGCAATTTTTGCCTTTTATCTCGTCCGGTATACGGATGTGAGTCTTGCCATGAAGGTGCCGTTCATGCACGGCATGACGCTGGATTTCGGAATGCTCAACATTCCGATCCTGTTTTTTGTGGTGATCGGAACGGTAAACGGAACGAATTTTACAGATGGTCTGGATGGACTTGCCAGCAGTGTGACGATCATGGTTGCTACCTTCTTTACGGTGGTAGCGATCGGTACGGGCAGCGGGATCGAACCGGTCACCTGTGCGGTGGTGGGTGCGCTGCTTGGCTTTTTGCTGTTTAATGTATACCCTGCAAAGGTGTTTATGGGAGATACGGGTTCTCTTGCTCTGGGAGGCTTCGTGGCGGCTACGGCTTATATGATGCAGATGCCGCTGTTTATTGTGATCGTCGGCTTTATCTATCTGGCCGAGGTGCTGTCTGTGATCATACAGGTCAGCTATTTCAAAGCGACCGGCGGGAAGCGTATCTTTAAGATGGCGCCCATCCATCATCATTTTGAACTGTGTGGATGGTCTGAGACCAGAGTGGTGGCGGTATTTTCCATTGTCACGGCAATCCTGTGTCTCATCGGTTTGCTTGCGCTGTAAGAGAGGAAAGAAGGTTGAAAAATATGAGCAGGAATGAAACGGATCTGTCGGGAAAGCATGTGCTGGTGGTCGGAACCGGGATTAGCGGGATCGCAGCCACAAGCCTGTTGTACGGTGTGGGAGCGCTGCCGGTTCTCTTTGATTCCAATGTGGATCTGAAAAAGGAAA
Source organism: uncultured bacterium (assembly GCA_946061355.1). Lineage (GTDB taxonomy): Bacteria > Bacillota > Clostridia > Lachnospirales > Lachnospiraceae > VSOB01. Next base: position 7,604 of record CAMGRE010000056.1, read on the forward strand.
CGGTTGCAGAGAAGCTGCCCGAGGACGTGAAGGCGGATATTTATCTGGGGTCTCTGCCGGAAACGGTAAAACAGGCGGTAGAACTGGTGGTGCCGAGTCCCGGAGTGCCCGTGGACACAGAATTCATGATGGAATTTAAAGATCGGAACATCCCGGTCTGGGGTGAGATTGAACTCGGTTTCCGATTTGCCAAGGGAAGACTTTTTGCGATCACGGGAACCAATGGCAAGACGACGACAACGGCGCTGACGGGACAGATCATGAAAGATTATACGGACAGTGCGTTTGTGGTGGGAAATATCGGCAATCCCTATACGCTGGAGGCGCTTAAGACTACCGAAGAATCCGTTACCGTGGCGGAGATCAGCAGCTTTCAGCTGGAGACGATTCATGCGTTCCGGCCGGATATCTCGGCGATCCTAAATATTACGCCGGATCATCTCAACAGGCATCACACGATGGAGAATTATGTGGCGGTAAAAGAAGCCATCGCATCAAATCAGGATAAGAGCAGCCGCTGTATCCTGAATTATGAGGATGAATATACCAGAGCATTCGGAGATCGCACATCGGCGGAGCCGTTCTATTTCTCGTCGGTGAGGAAGCTTGAGAGAGGGATCTATCTCGACGGGGAAGAGATCTGGATGGCTGACGGAGGAGAACCGGAGAGACTTCTGAATATTCATGAGATGAAGCTGCTCGGCACACACAATGTGGAGAATGTGATGGCGGCCATTGCGATTGCGCACAGTGCCGGAGTGCCGATGGATTCCATTTTAAAGACGGTGAAAGAATTTAAGGCGGTGGAACACAGGATCGAGTTTGTCGCCACAAAGAATGGTGTCGATTATTACAATGATTCCAAGGGAACCAATCCCGATGCGGCGATCAGGGGAATCCGGGCGATGAACAGGCCGACAATCCTGATCGGCGGCGGCTATGACAAGGGCAGTACATACGATGAGTGGATCGAGGCTTTTGACGGAAAGGTGAAATGGCTGGTGCTGTTGGGACAGACCAGAGAAAAAATCGCTGAGTGTGCAAGAGCCCATGGTTTTGAGAATATCATTATGGCAGACAGTCTGGAGGAGGTCGTTCGTATCTGCGCCGACAAGGCGGAGAGTGGAGATGCGGTACTTCTTTCCCCGGCCTGTGCAAGCTGGGGAATGTTCCCGAACTATGAGGTGCGGGGACGGCAGTTCAAAGAATTGGTACATGCACTGAAGGAGTAGGTTACGTGGCAGGAAGATTCACGAAAAGTGGCAGAACAAAACGATCAGAACAATATTTTGATTACAGCCTGCTGTTTATTGTGCTGTTTCTGATGGGGTTTGGAATGATCATGATCTATTCCACCAGCTCCTATGAGGCCAGCATGGATTATGGCGATGCGGCGTACTATCTGAAGAAACAGTTGTTTGCCAACGTGCTGGGGATGATTGCCATGATCTTTGTGGCGAACGTGCCGTATCATTTCTGGGAGCGGTTTGCAGTGCTTGGGTATCTGCTCTCGGCGGTACTCATCTGTCTGGTCATGACGCCTCTGGGCGTTGAGGTAAAGGGAGCCAGGAGATGGCTTGACTTCGGAATCGGACTGAGAATCCAGCCGGCAGAGATTGCTAAATTATGTATGATCCTTTTCCTTGCGACTATGGTTTGCCGGATCGGCAGGAATATCCGAACCTGGAAAGGGTTAGGGGTGGTAATGGCATTCCCTTTCCCGATTGCATTGATGGTGTGGAAGATTACGGACAATATGAGTTCCGCGGTCATCATATTGGGCATTGCTGTGCTGATGCTCTTTGTGGCAAGCCCGGAATATAAGAAATTTATTCTGGTCGGCGCGGCTGGAGCTGCGGCCATCGCAGCGATTGTGTACGCTATTGCCAGTGCGCCATCAACGGAGGGCTTGGGTTTCCGCGGCGAACGTATCAGAGCGTGGCTGGATCCCGAGGCGTATGCCAGTGGAAAAGGATTTCAAACGTTGCAGGCATTATATGCCATCGGTTCAGGCGGGATCTTCGGGAAAGGCCTTGGCCAGAGTATGCAGAAACTCGGTTTTATCCCGGAGGCGCAGAACGATATGATCTTTTCGATCATCTGTGAGGAACTGGGACTTTTCGGGGCGATTGCCGTGATCCTTCTGTTCCTGCTTCTGATCTGGCGGTTTATGATCATTGCCAACAATGCGCCGGATCTTTTTGGAGCGTTGCTTGTTGTCGGCGTGATGGGACACGTATCGATTCAGGTGATCTTAAATATAGCGGTTGTGACAAATACGATTCCCAATACGGGTATTTCCCTTCCGTTTATCAGTTACGGGGGATCCTCTGTATTGTTTCTGTTGGTTGAGATCGGGCTGGTGCTCAGTGTTTCAAAGTCAATTCGGTTAAAAGAAGTCTAAGCGTGATACAAGATACAGATTCCTTTTTTCTGCATATAATAGGATATGTCTTTTCATCAAAGCTTAAGAAGGTGGAACGGTGGATTCTATTCATGTGCAGGGCGGCAGATCACTTTCCGGGGAAATCAGTGTGCAGGGTTCCAAGAATGCGGTTCTTCCCATTATGGCTGCCGCTGTTTTGGTAAAAGGTGTTACTGTTTTGAAAAACTGTCCGGATATCACAGATGTGCGTTGCATGATCAAACTGCTGCAAAGTATCGGATGTCTTGTGGAGTACACAGGGGACAGCCTGATGATTGATGCCCGGCAGATTACGAGCCATACACTTCCTCATGAATATGTGAAGAAAATGAGATCTTCCATTATTCTGATGGGCGCACTGCTCGGGAGAACGGGGAAGGTAGCGCTCAATTATCCGGGCGGGTGTATCATTGGTAAGAGACCGATCGATCTGCACCTGGAAGCTTTTGCCGAAATGGGGATCCGGATTGAGCAGACAGATGAAAAGCTGGAGGCTGCGGCACATCGGATCAGGGGAAACGAGATTTGTTTAAGGATGGCGAGTGTGGGCGCCACGGAGAATGTAATTCTGGCTGCAGTACTGGCAGAGGGGACAACAATCCTTAAGAACGCGGCCAGAGAGCCCGAGATTGCTGCGTTGTGTGATTTCCTGATACGATGCGGAGCCGGATTGTACCGGTCAGCGAAGGGCGATGTGATTGTGATAGAAGGAGTGCGTGCACTGCATTCCTGTGAATACCGTATTCCGTTTGACCGGATTGTGGCGGGAACTTATCTGTTCGGCACGATGGCTGCGGGCGGTAATATTTGTTTGAGAGATATTTGTGCCGATCAACTTGGTCAGGTACTTGCCGTGATCAGAATCATGGGCGGAAATGTTGTGTGTACAAGGGATGCTGTCTGTCTGCAGGCGCCTTCCAGGCCGTTGCCGGTGCCTTATGTCAGGACTGCGGTCTATCCGGGATTCCCGACGGATCTCCAGTCTCCGCTGATGGCAGCGCTGTGCAGGGCAGATGGGCACAGCCTTCTGGAAGAGACGATATTTGAGAACAGACTGCGGATCGTACCGGAGCTTCGGAAAATGGGAGCACAGATCATGGTTAACGGGCGCCAGGCAAAGATCGAAGGCACGGGTTGTCTCTGTGGCGCCTGTGTCAAAGCGGAAGAACTGCGGGGTGGGGCGGCGCTTGTGATGGCAGGACTGGCCGCACAGGGTGAAACCGTTATATATGGAAGAGAATTTATAAACAGGGGCTATGAAGATATCAGACGGGATATCGTAAGCCTTGGAGGCAGCTTGTTTTATGAAGAAACAGAAGGTCCGTCGCAAAAAGGAGACGAAGCCGAAACAGAATAACAGGAGCCGGTCGGAGCGGTTAAATAATACGAAGCTTCGGCTGGTTACCGGTAATACAGGCAGACTGCCGGAACTGAATAAGACCGCGGCGACAGGGAAGAGAACGCAGACGGTTTCCAAAATACTGATTGGAGAAGGAAGGATACGCTGGATCGTTGCAGCGCTTTGTACGGTGGTCATACTTCTCCTCTGCGCGTGCTCTGTGTATTATGTCCTGGATCGGTATCGTGTGACGACAGTTTATGTGGAGGGTAGCATCCATTATACAAATGAGCAGATCATGGATATGGTGATGAACGGGAGACTCGGACATAATTCCCTCTATCTTTCCTTCAAATATAAGGACAAGGGTGTGGACAATGTGCCGTTTGTCCAGTCCATGGATGTCGATATCCTGGCACGGGACACGATCAAGATCACCGTGTACGAAAAGGCGCTGGCAGGTTACATAGAATATCTGGGAAGGTATATGTATTTTGACAAGGACGGCATTGTGGTAGAGACATCAGAGCAGCGCACGCCGGGAATACCGCAGGTGACGGGACTGCAGTTCGGCTATGTGGTCATGAATGAGAAACTGCCGGTGGAGAATGAGGAAGTGTTTGAGGATATTCTGGATATCACACAGCTTCTGAATAAATACGGGATTCAGGCAGACAGGATCTACTTTGACAAGTTTATGGAAAAGACGCTCTATTTTGGAGATGCGAAGGTCAAGCTCGGGTCAAACAAAGATATCGATGAGAAGATCATGAAGCTCAAACCGATTCTGCCCGGTCTGGAGGGGAAGAAAGGTACGCTCAGAATGGACAACTATACCGAAGGAATGACGGATTTTACATTTGAACTTGATTAGAACTTTTTTGAAAAAGAGAAAGAAAATGTGCCAAGAAAATAAAAAAACCTGTTGATAAATC
>CAMGRE010000057.1 GCA_946061355.1 uncultured bacterium
TGGACAATGGCGAGAACGTGACGATCGTCTGCGACGGCACAGATGAGGAGAAGGCGCTGGAAGGCATCGAGAAGTTTTTGATCGGAGAGGCTTCATAAAGATAAATTATGAAAAAAGACTTACTGTTTATCTATAATCCCAATGCGGGAAAAGGACGGATCCGGAACAGGCTGATGGACATTATTGCAGTGCTTTCCCAAGCGGGATACGCTGTGACGGTATTTCCCACCGAAAAGCACGGTGATGCAGTCTGCGCCGCCAGAGACAGAGACCGCAGATTCAGTATGATCGTCTGCAGTGGCGGAGATGGGACGTTAGATGAAGTGGTAACCGGCATTCTAGCTTCCGGCAGACATGTGCCTGTCGGATATATTCCTGCGGGAAGCACCAATGATTTTGCAGTGAGTTTAAGACTTCCCCGAAATATGGTGAAAGCGGCTGAGATTGCGGTGAACGGCAGAAAATACGCCTGTGATGCAGGCGCGTTCAATCAGGACAGTTTTGTGTACATTGCGGCATTCGGTCTGCTTACGGAGGTTTCCTATGAGACACCGCAGGAGATCAAGAATGTGCTGGGACACCTGGCATATCTGCTCGAGGGAATGAAGAGTCTGTCCGCTTATCGGACATACCAGATGAAGGTTTTTTATGACGATATCTGCATCGAGGACGAATTCCTTTTCGGTATGGTGACGAATTCCGTTTCGGTGGGAGGTTTTCGGAAGATCACAGGCAAATATGTCGAACTGGATGACGGTGTGTTTGAGGTGACACTGATCCGTAAGCCAAAAGATATTTTAGAATTGAATCAGATCATGACTGCTCTTGTGAGCAGAAATATAGATGCACAGTGTATGTATTCCTTCAAGACGAAGGAGATTCGCTTTGAGTCGGCAGAAGATGTGGCATGGACTCTGGATGGAGAATTTGGCGGAAACCATAAACATGTAAATATTAAAAACCTTCATCGGGCCATCGAGATTATGGTTGCCGGTCGAGGGGAAGATAAGGGGTGAAAGTATGTTATCCAGCCAGGTGATACAGGCGAGTATTGATGAACTGAGAGGAATTTCCAAGATTGATCTGAGTGTGATGGATATGCAGGGGCAGGTGATCGCCTCTACTTTTGATTATACGGAACCATCACGTGAACTGCTTCTTGAATTTGCCGATTCCGCAGCAGACAGTCAGGTGATCGGCGGTTGCCATCTCTTTAAGGTATTTGACGACGGTGAGCCGGCATATCTGCTCATGGCAAAGGGAAATGACGATGCCTATATGATCGGCAAGATCGCAGTGAGTCATATGGGACAGCTTCTCACGGCATATCGTGAGAAATTTGACCGTAATAATTTCTTTCAGAATCTTTTGCTGGATAACCTGCTGCTGGTTGATATTTATAACCGGGCGAAAAAGTTACATATACAGGCGGATGTTGACCGTGCTGTTTTCCTGATCGAACCGGAGGGTGACGGTGAGCTGATGGAGCTTCTCAGGAGTCTGTTTTCTCCTCAGAATGGTGATTATATCACAGCAGTTGAGGAGAAAAATATCGTGTTGGTCAAAGCGCTTGCCGGAGGCGAGAGCTATAACGAATGCAAAACGATCGCAAGTACTATTGTGGACATGATCAACTCCGAGGCGATGATCAATGCCAAGGTTGCTTACGGAACGATTGTTCATGAGCTAAAGGATGTGTCAAAGTCTTATAAAGAGGCTAAGATGGCGTTGGATGTCGGCAAAATCTTTTATGCAGGGAAAAATGTGATGGCGTACAATACGCTGGGGATTGGCCGCCTGATCTACCAGCTTCCGTTGAATCTCTGTCAGATCTTTATCCGTGAAATATTCGGAAGCGATACGCTGCCGAAGGAGATTGATGAAGAAATTCTCGGCACGGTGCAGAAGTTCTTCGAGAATAATCTGAATATCTCGGAGACTTCGAGACAGCTCTACGTGCACAGAAATACACTTGTTTACCGCATTGAGAAGTTGCAGAAGGCTACGGGTCTTGACATGAGAGTGTTTGAGGATGCGCTGACCTTCAAGATCGCCCTGATGGTATCGAATTATATTCAATATTTGGAATCCACAGAATATTGATTGTCTATTGTCATGAATAACCCTGTTTCCGCATATAGTAGTCATAGAGAGTTTGATTCTATGACGGGAGGGAACAGGGTTGTCTTATTTCAAGAAGTTTATTTCCTATTTTGAGTATTATGAATATGGCTGCAGGATCAAAAACGGCGGACATATGAAGGTGCTGGTTCACGACGATAAAGTGATCATGGATCTGCATCTCAGGGGATTGCCCTGTACGGAGAGCAGACTGTGCGAGATCCGTTCTCTCGGCAGCAGAAGCGCTTCCCTCGGAAGATTCCCGCTGGACAGAGGGACAGGCTACTACAATGCCTGCTACTACGCGGGAGATATGGACGGTGCAGGGTTGTCTGTATTTGATATTACCGGACTGCAGATCGGGCTGGATGATGAGCGCTACTGCCAGACCACATGGGATTGGGAGCAGATTGGGAAAAATACGGGAAATCAGGAACAGACCAGGAAGAATACAGGGGATCGGGAGCAGAGTGTGAAAGGTGCAGAGGAGCGGGAGCCGATTATGGAAAGGGAAAGTGAACTTTTCGCGCAGGAACTGCATCTGGAGGAAGAAGAACCAGATCCGTCTGCGTCCATCTCGGAGGATAAATGGCAGCAGCTCTGCGCATTATATCCCGTGTGTCATCCATTTGGCAGCAAGGAGGATTACGTATCGATCACGCCGGGAGATTTCGTGGTGCTGCGCAAGGAATACCAGAACCTTGTCAGCAACAGCTTCCTTCTGCATGGCTTCTATAATTATCATCATATTATTCTCGGGAAAAAAGAAGATCCGATGGGCGAAATCTATTACCTGGGTGTTCCGGGCGCATATTACGAGCGGGAAAAGATGGTTGCCGTCATGTTCGGTTTTGAGGGATTCCAGGTATCGGATCAGAAAAGAAACAGCGGTGTGACCGGATTGACACATACGGACACAACCATTGCACAGAAAGATCATACCGTACAGCGTACACCGACAGGTGCATTCGGATATTATATGAGACGGGTGGAAATATGACATGATTGTCAGTGTAGATTCCGACAATTTTCCTCCGGATCATATCCCCCGCAACTGCGTGTTCGGGATCCACTGCTGCAGGATTTCCACAAAGTGATGCAGCGTACTCACATCATGGGCATGAAACCCGGGGAGCAACACAGCTTCCGAATCCTGATACGATTGCAGATAATATGCTTTGCATCCCGCAAGCCATTCTCCTATGACACGCATGTCATCTTCTGAGTGCAGTTCCTTTACAACCGTAGTGCGGAATTCATAGTCAAGTCCGCTGTCCTTGATGAGAGACACGGATTCCCGGACAGGGCGGATATCCAGACTGGGGATTCCTGCCGTTTTCATATATTTGTCCGGCGTATTTTTGATATCCATTGCAATATAGTCCACAAGTTTTTTTCCCAGCAAATACTTCAGCATATCAGGGCGGGCGCCGTTTGTGTCCAGCTTCACTGCATAGCCGAGCGCTTTGACCTTTTCGATAAACCCGGGCAGATCCGGCTGCAACGTCGGCTCGCCTCCGGTGATACACACGCCGGAGAGGATGCCCGTTCTTTTCTTCAGGAAATCAAACAATTCCTGCTCCGGGTGGACAGGCTGCGTATCCGGACACAACACCAACTCGCTGTTCTGACAGAACGGACACCGGAAGTTACAGCCGCCGGTGAATAGCGTGCAGGCAACCCTTCCGGGGTAATCTAACAGTGTGGTTTTGTTTAGACCATATATCTCCATAGTTCTGTCTGCGTCCTTTCGATTATTCTTCCATAAAAACAGTATAGATCATCCGGATCACAGAGGCAAATAAATCATTGTAAAGCTTTGAGAAATCCTGCTATAATGGGTTTGTTGAATTTGGCAGATGTGGATGGCAGGAATACAATGAAAAAAGTAGATTTCGAAAACGACTCCATTATCAAAAACATGATACAGACCTCCCTGCCGATGTTGGTTGCCCAGGTCATCAGCCTGTTATATAACATTGTGGACCGCATCTATATCGGCAGGATTGAAGGTTGCGGCACACAGGCGCTCGGCGCCATAGGTCTCTGCTTCCCCATCATCATATTGATCGGCGGCTTTACCAATATGTTTGGTCTCGGTGGCGCTCCTCTGTTTTCCATTAATCTTGGAAAAAACGACAGGGAGAGAGCGGGCGACGTGCTGAACACGGCATTTCGACTGGAGATCGTTGTGGGTGCGGTTCTCATGGCATTCTGCGAGCTGCTTGCTCCGCAGATCTTGTCGGTTGTCGGTGCAACTGCAGACGAACTTGCATTTTCGGTTCCTTACATAAGAATATACCTGATCGGAACGATATTTATCATGATTGCTACCGGCATGAACCCCTACATCAATGCGCAGGGATATTCCACGATCGGCATGAAATCCGTTCTGGTCGGAGCTGTTGCCAATATTGTACTCGACCCAATCTTTATTTTTGCCCTGGGATTCGGGGTAAACGGAGCAGCTGTCGCGACAGTGATCTCACAGCTGTTATCCGCGTTGTTTGTACTTAAGTTTCTTCTGGGACCTGGCAATGAATTCAGGATTTCCTTCCGGAACTTTTTTACATTTCCCTATGCAAAAGATATTATCAGCCTCGGAATGTCGCCCTTTGTCATGCAGTGCACGAATTCTCTGGTATCAGTTGCCTGCAACAGCGTGCTGATGAGAACCGGCGGGGCGCTCTACGTGTCTGTCATGACGATTATTTCCTCGGTAAGACAGATTCTGGACACGCCGATCATGGCGATCACAGAGGGAACATCGCCGACAATTTCCTATAATTATGGTGCTCAGAGACCGAAAAGAGTCCGGGATGCCATTGTTTTCATGTCGGTGACAGCGATCGCATATACCTGCCTGATGTGGATTTTCATTGAGAAGCTTCCGCTTTTGTTTATCGGAATCTTCAGCGATGATACTACGCTGCAGAAGTTAGCGCTGCGCCCGCTCCATTTATATTTCTTTGCTTTTGTCTTTCAGGCACTGCAGTATTCCGGACAGACCGTCTTTAAGGCACTGAATAAAAAGAAGCAGGCGATCTTTTTCAGCCTGTTCCGCAAAGTGATCATGGTGGTTCCGCTGACCTACCTGCTTCCAATTGCATTTGGCATGGGGACCGACGGAGTCTTTATTGCAGAGCCTGTTTCCAACGTCATCGGCGGTCTGGCATGTTTTATCACGATGACAGCGACCATGATTCCGGAGCTCGGGAGGATGAAAAGAAAGAGTGAATGATATGTATAGAAGGCTTCTGTCATGTTTCCTGATATTGATAAGTGTACTGTGCAGTCTGGCTGCATGTTCCAAGGAGACAGAACATTTCGAATATGTGGTATTGCTGGGAGAAGATCCCTCTGAGATAGAGAATTTCCCGGAGGCGGACATTCTTGTGATCGATGGAGAGTATTTCTCGGCTGAGGATCTGGCTTTCCTTAGAAAGAAGGGTGTAAAGAAGATCTATAGTTATCTGAATATCGGTTCATTGGAAAATTTCAGGGAATATTATGATACTTTTCTGGAGTATACACTTGGAACATATGATAACTGGCCGGAGGAGAGATGGATCGATGTGTCGGAGAAAGAGTGGCAGGATTTCATGGTCGAAAGAGCCGGGGAACTTGAACAAAAAGGGTTTGACGGCTTTTTTGTTGACAATACAGATGTGTATGATCAATATCCGGGAGAAGAAATCTATGAAGGCATCTGCAGGATATTGATGGAATTGCAACATTTTGACAAGGATGTCATTATCAATGGCGGAGATGTTTTTGTAACGAGATATATAGAATCCGGTCAGGAGCACGGACATATTTTCAGTGGTGTAAATCAGGAGGAGGTATATACCTCTTATGACTTTGAGAAAAATGAGTGCGGTCTCAGTACGGAAGAGGCCAGAGCGTATATGAAAGATTATCTTGAATTTGTGTCAGAAAACGGATATGAGGTATACACTTTGGAATACGCGACAGATGCCGGAGTAAAAAAGGCGGCTATGGAATACGCCGCAGAAAACGGATGGATCTGTTATGTGGCAGACCGGATAGAACTATAACATTTTAAGGAAAGCGGGGAGAATCTTTTGAGAGAAGTCAATTTGGCGGAAGGGTCGATCTTCCGGAAGCTGATCGGATTTTCCATGCCAATGATCGCGGGCAATCTTTTACAACAGATTTATAATCTTGCGGATACGTTGATCGTCGGCAGATATATCGGACCTGATGCGCTGGCGTCCGTCGGCTCTGCCTATACACTGATGATCTTCATCACATCGATCATTATCGGGCTCTGCATGGGGAGCGGCGCATTTTTCTCTGCGGACTATGGCGCAGCGGATCAGGGGAAGCTGCGGGAGGACATCTCACTGTCCTTCTGGTTTATCCTCGCGGTGACGGTCGTTGTCTATCTGATCATTTATCCGGGGATGAACCTGATCCTGCGGTTGCTTCAGACACCGCAGGAGTTGATGATCATGACACGGGAATATGTAACGGTCGTGTTTGTGGGGATATTCTTTGTCTTTCTCTATAATTTTTATTCGTATCTGCTGCGCGGCATGGGCAATTCCGTTATGCCGCTTATCTTTCTGGCGGTATCCTCAGTGATGAATATTGTGCTTGATGTCTGGTTTGTCATGGGACTGCGGATGGGAGTGAGCGGTGCCGCGTGGGCGACCGTCATTGCACAGGCGCTGGCGGGTATTGGGATCACGATCTATTCTATGATGAAGCTGCCGCTGCTGAGGCAGCACAGAGGCGGCAGCAGTCTGAGTCTGAAGAGACTCCGGGAGATCATTGCCAATGATGTGGCGACGGGGATACAGCAGTCCGTCATGAATTTCGGGATTCTGATGATTCAGGGGCTGGTCAATAGCTTCGGTACGGTGGTGATGGCGGCGTTTGCCGCTGCGGTCAAGATTGACACGATCGCTTATATGCCGGCACAGGAATTTGGCAATGCGTATTCTCTGTTCGTTTCACAAAACTTCGGCGCGAAAAAGGAAGATCGTATTCGCAGGGGGACGCATATCGCTGTGGCATCGTCGGCTGTCTTCTGTGTGATCATTTCCGTTCTGATATGGATTTTTGCAGGAGATCTGATGCGGATATTTGTGGACGCGGAGGAAGTTCTGATCTTGTCGGAGGGCGTGAGATATCTGCGGATCGAGGGTGCAATGTATGTGGGGATCGGCATTCTGTTCCTGTGGTACGGGTATTTCAGAGGGATTGGCAGGCCGCACATTTCCCTGATTCTCACAGTCATATCGCTGGGGACAAGGGTGGTGTTGTCTTATGCGCTGGCGCCGAATACGCCGCTCGGTGTGGTGGCGATCTGGTGCTCGATTCCGGTCGGCTGGGTTCTTGCGGATGTGGCAGGGCTGGTTTTTTATCGCAGGCGAGGCAAAATCGTATCGGAATAAATGTGTTTTGCCGGGCTCGTGCAGCATGCAAAAGTCGAAAATTTATGCTATAATTTTTCATAGAAAAATCATGGAAAGTGAAAAGGAATGCAGCGATGCGGGCGATGACACAGGACGAAAAATATATGCGGGAAGCCGTAAAGCAGGCGAGGAAAGCGTATGCGCTGGGGGAGGTTCCCATCGGGTGCGTAATCGTTTACCGGGACAGGATCATAGGCCGGGGATATAACAGGAGGAACACGGACAAGAGTACGCTGTCCCATGCGGAGATCACGGCAATCAGGAAAGCGAGTAAGGAGATGGGGGACTGGCGTCTGGAGGAATGCACGTTGTATGTGACTCTGGAGCCGTGTCAGATGTGTTCAGGAGCCATCGTGCAAGCGCGGATCCCGCGCGTGGTGATGGGCTGCCGCAATGAGAAGGCGGGCTGTGCGGGCTCGGTGCTCAATATCCTGCAGGAGCCGCGCTTCAATCATCAGGTGGAGGTAACGGAGGGCGTTCTGGGAGATGAGTGCAGCAACATGCTCAAGGAATTTTTCAAGGAGCTCAGACAACGCCTCAAATCCGAGAAATATGCGGACAACGCAACGGAGAAATAGTCTGTCAGGCAACATATTGTCGGGCGGTTGACAGTCCGAATAAAACAAAGTATACTAATAAAGCCGTGCAGCCGGGGCGTTAGCGGTGCCCTGTACCTGCAATCCGCTATAGCAGGGGTGATGCGCCGGCTGAGGGCTTTGGCTGATACAGCTGCCCTTTATAAGTGGCGTTGAAGTCCGGGTCTTACGCAATGGATGCCTGTGAACCGTGTCAGGTTGGGAACAAAGCAGCACTAAACAGGATTTTTCATGTGCCGTGAGGGCGCCTGGACTGAGTTAACTGTAAAGGTAACGTGTATTGGTTTCGCTCGAAGCGGCGCGCACGGTTTTTGTGTTGTATAAAAATCTTACATAAGTTGATAACATAGACAGGGAATTTTGAGGGTATGACGGGACAGAGATCAATAAAAAAGAGAGTGTCACGGCTTTTGGCAGTGGTTCTGCTGCTTACGCTGGTCATCGGCTGCGGGAAGCAGGAGAATGAAGATGAGTATTACCTGGAAGAGGACAATAAGCTGGTGATCTATACTTCTCACAAGGAAGAAATCTATGGACCGATTATCAGGGAGTTTGAGGAGCGAACCGGGATCTGGGTGGAGGTTGTCTCGGGCGGCACCAATGAGCTGTTGGAGCGGATCAGGGAAGAGGATGGAAAAGATACGGGTGACATCATGTTTGGCGGCGGTGTGGACAGTCTGGAGGCATACAAGGACTGCTTTGTTCCGTACAGAAGCAGCCAGTATGATCAGCTGGACCAGACATATGCTTCTCCGGATGACCGCTATACTGTGTTCTCCAGACTGCCGATCGTGATCGTCTACAACAGTAAGCTTGTTTTCCCGGCGGGCACGCCCAGAAGTTGGAAGGAGCTGCTTGATCCCAGGTGGAAGGGAGAGATCGCATTTGCAGATCCGGAGAAATCGGGGAGTTGTTACACGGCGCTGCTCACCATGATTCAGCTGTTGTCTGAGGATATGACGGAGGAGGAAGTGCTGGAGAAGTTTGCCTCCAATCTGGACGATAAATTATTGTCAGGATCGGGAGATGTTCTGGATCAGGTGATAGCAGGAACGCAGCTTGTGGGGATTGCCTTGGAGGAGACAACGCTCAAGGAGATGGCGGACCATGCCGATATCGGCATGGTGTATCCTATGGAAGGGACGACCGCTGTGCCTGACGGATGTGCGATCATCAAGGGTGCTCCCCATGAGAAGAACGCGGAATTGTTCTTAGAGTTCACAGTCAGCGAGGATGTCCAGAAGCTCCTGGAGGACAGACTGTGCCGCAGGAGTGTGCGCAAGACCGAAAGTGAGGATGACATCAGGGAAGTGCGGTATGATCTGGAGTATTCAGAAGAACATAGAGAGGAAATTCTGGACAGCTGGGATCAGTTGATACAATAGGAGAACCATGAAGGCGTTTATCAGGAAATCGTTTAAAAGAGAATTGTTCTTGTGCTTTACCGCTGTCGCGTTGGTTCCGCTTGTTATATCAGGGTGTTTTCTGATAAGTGCACTGGAGAAGCGGATCTCACAGGACTACGAGAGGAAAACGGCCGTACAGCTTAAGACAGTGGAAGACACTATGCTGGATTACTTTGATGAAATCAGGGAAATCTCGGAACAGATCATGAAGGATCCGGTGATCTTAAGGGGCATTACGGAGTCGGACAGCTGGTTAAAGAACAGGGCATACATGCAGTTGTATGATAAGACGCAGGCGTTTCGCGAGATTGCACAGTTTGACATCTATGACGCGGAGGGGAACTGTCGGTTCTCGACATCGCCACAGGGAGTGGCGGAGGATTTGCCGTCCTATTGGGGGATCCTGAAGGTGGCGAGAACGCATCCGGATGAGTTGACGCTGCGGAGAGTGTCACAGTATCGCACATCCGAGAATGTGTGTCTTCAGGGGGCGCTTGCCATCATGGATGAGACGGAGGAGTGTCTCGGGTTTGTGGTTGCCGATGTGACGAAAGAGCATTTTGAGAAACTGCTGTCCGGAACGTATGATGAGCAGAGCGGTATCGCGATCCTGGACAGTTACTGGGAAGATGTTTACAGCACCAGGACGGCGAAGGAGGAGAAACTGGCGCAGGCACTGCGCGCGCGACGCATGGCTGGTGAGAATCTGAAGCAGACAACGGATGGCATTACCTTCTATATCTCCCCGATGGCGGAGACGGGACTGTATGTCGTGCTTGGCAGGAGTCCGATCTTTACCGGGGATGTGATTAACACAATGATCGGTGTCATGGTGATGATGGCGTTTGCCAGTTTCCTGCTGTGTCTGTTGGCGGCAGGCATCATGAGCAATTACCTGACAGCTCCCGTCAAGAAACTCTCGGAGGCGATGCACCGGGTGGAAAACGGTGATCTGGATGTACAGCTTAAAAGTCATCGCAAGGATGAGCTCGGACAGCTTTCCGGCAGTTTTGATGTGATGACGAGGGAACTGAAGGAAAATATTGCGCTGCAGATGCGGCAGCAGACGGAACTCAATGACAGCAACATTGCCATGATGCAGGCACAGCTGAACCCGCATTTTCTATATAACACGCTGGATACGATCAAGTGGACGGCGAAATCACACCATGTGCCGGAGCTTGCGACACTGGCTTCCGGGCTTGCCAGAATCCTGCGTACCAGTATATCGGAAGCGAAGTTCGTAAAGCTGGAAGAGGAACTGAGTCTGGTCAGCGCCTACATGGAGATCCAGAAGATCCGCTTTGACGGAAACTTCTCTTATGATATTGAGGTACCGACAGAGCTTGAAGAGTGCATTGTCCCGAAACTGATCATTCAGCCGATTGTGGAGAACGCCATTATCCATGGACTCAAAGAGCGCGAGCACGGGCATATTTTTGTCTATGTATATGAAGAAGAAGGGAAATTGTATATCGATGTGAGCGATGACGGCTGTGGTATGGAGGAAGATGTGCTTACACTCCTGCGCAGCAGGGACCGGGAGCGGCTGAAAGGTCATATCGGTTTCTATAATGTGGATACGATCCTCCGGTTGTACTATGGGGAGGAGTATGGTCTGTTTGCGGAGAATCTGGAATCCGGTGGTGCCAGGATCCGGATTTCCCTGCCGGTGGAGAGAGCAGTGTAGAGGCAGGGAGACTAAGGGGGAAGGTTATGTTTAAGATTTTGGTCGTGGATGATGAGAGCCTCGTGCGAAGGGGCATTGTGATGGAGACGGACTGGAATGCGCTCGACTGTATGGTGGTGGCGGAGGCGTCCAACGGGGAGGAAGGTCTGGAGGCGGCACGCAGATACCGCCCCGATCTGATTATATGTGATATCCGTATGCCTAAGATGGACGGGATCGAGATGCTCACCAGACTGCGCGATGAGGGAAATGAGGCTCATGTGATCTTCCTCACGGCTTACAGTGACTTTTCTTATGCGCAGAGTGCAATCAGACTGTCTGCTTCCGATTATCTGTTGAAGCCCTTTGAGGACGGAGAACTGGAGAAAACAGTTCTCGCGGTCAAAAATAAACTGGAGGCAAAGAAGCTGGAGGGCGATGCCGCCCACGAGCAGGACGTGCTGTCACATTCCTCCATCAAAAAAGGCGAGAAGAGCAAATATGTGACGGAGGCGCTCAATTACATCAAAGAGCATTACGGAGAATATGACATAAGCGTCAGGAAGATAGCAGAGTCTCTGGGATTAAGCGAAGGTCATCTGAGCCATATCTTCAAGAAAGAGACGGATTATACGATCAATGCCTATATCACCCGCTACCGGATCCGGTCGGCAATGAAGCTGCTCCAGAATTGCCGGTATAAGGTATATGAGGTGGCCGAGATGGTCGGATATAAGGATATCACTTATTTTTCCACGATCTTTAAGAAGATCGCAGGGGTGACGCCGTCGGAGTATCAGGACAGGAGTCAGTGATACTCGTGGGGTGCAGATTTGGCAAATATGGTAACAGAAAATCCACAGCATGGAAAAAATGCTGTGGATTTTGTATATTCTGAGATGAAAATTATAGAAATACCTGTGCAGATTATCAGAAATTCAAAAGAAACAACAGTTTTGTCCCGTTTCTAATCCTGAAATCAGCCCATATAATAATGATATGAGGTAACTCATTCACACAATTTGCGGCAACGGAACAAAAAATACAAAGTCTGTTG